>NZ_JBXWQZ010000045.1:0-39305 GCF_059612645.1 Ruegeria sp. YKSF131
ATCTACAGCGTTTTCGGCGTCCGGTCCGAATGTCCTGCCCAGCAAGTCTTCCAGGCCACCGCCCCACAGAACCATTGGCCAATCCTCGCCCAGCAGGTCGCCCAGATCCTCGAAATCGAGATCAAAGGCTTCGAGACTTGGCAGAAAATGCTCGTCCAACACACCCGCGAGCCGCTCGTGCCAAATCTCGTCACGGGTGATAAACCGAATGAACCCACCAAGATCGTTCCCCGTTGTCATTTTCAGCTTCTCCCTGTTCACCGCACAGAGGCGATCTAGCGCAGATTGCAACCGCCAGCCAGACCACAAGCTTGTGCCGAACTGCGTTACATAGAGGGTCTCGTCACGGCGAAGGCTATGTCTTTGGCTCCCGCCCAAAAAGCTCTGTGAAAAGTTCTTTGGATCGGTGCAGGCCTTGATCGGTCAACACTACCGACTTTGCCTTTCCAACCGGATCCAGGATCAACCCCTTCCGGTGCAGGCGGTCAAGCGCGTCCCAGTCAAAGCCTTTCCATGCGCGGCGCTCGTCATGCAGCGTCAACCAGAGCAGCGCCAGGACTGCCTCATCCACTTTGTTTTCATCTACGTCCATAACCACAGCGGACGCGACAAGGGGCGGGTTCGTCAACCCTGATCCGGTGCCTGGAGGGCATGCAAATACCTTCAACTCGCATATGGTGCAACCAGATTGATGAGGCCGGGTGAAACCCGTGCCACCTCACATCATGGGTATGAATCGCTCTCGGCGAATAGATATCGCAATGTCATTGGACAGCTGGGCTGTGCCAAGCAATACTGGGAGCATGGAGCTGACAGACACCACACCTGTCCACCTGATCCATGTGGACCCGGACGTCAACATGGCACGGTTCTACGGAATAGAGTTGCAGTCGACCCTATTCGGGGAAGTGTCCGTTCTTCGCACCTGGGGACGTATTGGCACAAACGGGCAAGCCATGATGGTTACGTATGATGACGAAGCCCAGGCTGCTGATGCGCTTCATAAACTTGAAAAACAAAAACGTCGCCGAGGCTATGTTCCGGTCGGAGCATAGCCGTTTAATCCCATGGTTGGATGATGCGGCCATATTCAATGGAATGGTGTGCAGCGAGGCATGTATGAAAGCACCGCATCGGAGGTTCTTCCAACAGGGCAATACAACGCTAAAGATGCCAATCCAGCGTAAAATTGTTCAGGGCTTGTTGCTGTCGATCCAGCGGGACATCAGAGTGCGATCCCGAAAGCACTCGTCCGGAACAGGACTGCGCTTGATCCGGGCGATGCGTTCCGCAAATGCCACCTGCTTCGAGCTTGGCCTTGTATCGCGAACGCGAGGTGCTGATCTCTGCGTGTCGATCCATTGGCTCATCGCGCGCCGATCTTGCTGGATTTCCCAGGGCAAAACGACGTTTTGTTGCTCTGCCAACTTGCGTGCATAAGCAAGTTGCTTTGCCGTTGCTGGCAGTGCTGTCTGTGTCTCTGAAATGGCAGTTTCGGACATAAGTTTTTCCCCTTGGCAGCTTAGCAAAAGAATAGAACAAAAGGGGTACCAAAGCAAGCATATTGTGGGTGCTTAACGTAAGTATACTAAATATAGTGTTTCCGTCGAGGCAGGATAACACGCGTGCTTTTGTTTTCTGACAAGACCACGCAAACGGTGAATTGAGACCCGCGCGCGGCGCGCGGTTCACATTGATCAATTGACAGGGCAGGGGATCGACGCGCTAAAGCGCGCTCACCCCGGCCCTGGCATTGTCCAATAGTGGGTCTGCTGTGACCGGCAGGCCGGTCCCATCATCCCGATCCGCCCGCATCCTGTGTCGGGCCGGTCAAGGGGCAAACGCCGCGCGGTGCGCGTCGTCTCCATGTCAAAAAAACCGGTTCCTCCCACGCGCAAGCGCGCGGTTCCCTCCCATTTTTTCGCCACTCCGACCCCGTGACAGTCCCGCCCCAGGCCACAGGCAGGGCTTTGCCCTTCCTGTTCTGCCAGCCGAAAGACACGGGGTCTTTCAGCTAACAGATCAGAAGGCCGCGCCCATTAGCGGATAGCCGGGAAACATCGGCAACCGCATCACCACGATAAGGAGACGCCACGAATGGCTGATTTTGATATTAATATCACTGCAACTTACTCCCCCGAGGACAACAAAATCCGTTTGTATGCCTCGGAGCGGTTGGACGCCGACACATACGAGCGCGTCAAAGCCGCAGGCTTCAAGTGGGCACCTAAACAGGAATTGTTCGTTGCCCCCATGTGGACCGTTGCCCGCGAAAACCTTGCGCTTGAATTGGCAGGCGAGATTGAACCCGAAGAAACCACAATGGCCGAACGGGCGCAGATCAAAGCGGATCGCCTGGACGGGATCGCACAGAAACGCGCCGAACAGGCAAACGCATTTCACCGGGCCGCTGACGAACTGTCCCGCGCATTCGAATTTGGTCAGCCTTTCCTTGTCGGGCATCACTCCGAGCGCAAAGCCCGCAAGACTCAAGAGCGGATGCACAACGCAATGGACAAAGCCGTTAAAGCTCATGGCGCTATCGGTTATTGGCAATATCGCGCGGTAGGTGTCGAGCGTCATGCAAACCGGAAGAATGACCCCAAGGTGCGCGCGCGCCGGATCAAGAAACTACTGGCCGAGCTGCGCGACCTTCAGCGCCGGTTGAACGCTGCGCATAAAGCCTTGGCAATGTGGGAGAGCGCGACCACTGACAAGCAAATCAGCTTCATTCTGGGCCGCAGCACTTCGGTGCCTTATGGTCTCTATTCGGCAGTCGCAGACGGCAAGACCACACCGGTAGAGGCCCGCGCGCAGTGCATCGAGGCTGCAAAACGCACTATCGAGAATGACAACCTGTCCCGCTGGATCACTCACACCTTGAACCGCCTTTCATATGAACGCGAAATGCTGGGCGATGTGCCACGTTTTGAAGGTGAGATTACGCCGACCCTGTTGCAAATGTTTGTCCGCGAACATGGCGCAGACAAACCAAAGGGGAAAAAGGTCGATGACGATCTGTTTTCTGTGGAATGTGACGCCCCGTTGCCCGCTCATGTGGCCGATGGCAGCACCGTCGAGCTATCCGCCGACGAGTGGCGCGACTTGATGCAGTCTTGCGGGTACGTGCCGCCCGAAAAGAAACCGGCAAAACCGCCTATTCTGAATTTCAAAGCGCAGAGCGGCAAATTTTTGGTTCGCAACCCGTGGAATAGAACAGTCGAGTTTGTTCCACAGGTGGAAATGACCAAAGCGGAATTTGCCAAAACTGGCACCGATTACAGGGGGACGCGGCTTTCAGCTTGTGGCGCTTTCCGGGTGCGGATCGCACCGAACCCGAACCACGAAGGGCCGCGTTTCTCGGCTGGGTGGGCTGCTATCCTGATCACCGATCAAAAGCAGCATGACGCCCCTGCAGATTTTGACGAGGAAATTGCACAATGACCCGTCATTGGGAAACCCACCTTTACACCTACGCTGTCGCGCTCACTCAGGGCGCGGCAATCCTGCCCGAGAATTTGCAGGGGATGCGGCAAAAGGCAATCAGCCACGGTCACACGGAGGGAGAATGCCAGATCGTTGAAGCCGACCCGATGGAATACGTTCAGGAGGGTTTTTCGCGCCTGTCCGTTCTGGGCAAGGCGGTCACAATGCGCCGTTTGATGGAGACCGGAATCGAGGCAAACACGGCGCAACGGATAGTCAACCAAGCCACGAACGCCCTTGAAGTTGAAAGGCTAGGACGATGACTCAGAAACGGCCAAGCATCTACTACCGCCCGAACAGGCCCCTAACCATTCCGGTTAGGGTGCGGCATGACGCGCCCCAACTGGACGAGCTGAAGGCCCCCGAGGTTATCGCCGTTGACAAGTTCACCGAATGCCACGTGACGCCCTATCCTGTAGCCGCGCGGATGGTTGGTTATCTCGGGCCGCAAGGTGACTATCTGACATTGGAGCCAAGCGCCGGGACCGGCCAGCTCGCAAAGGCGCTGATTGCATCAGGTCACAGCACTTGCGAATTGACTATGATCGAGCGCCACAACACGCTTGCGGCAAAACTGCGCGCCATTGGCCCCACGATCAACCGTTGTTTTCTTGAGTATGCGGAGGAAGTCAGAGGCCGCGCGCAGTTTCCCCGTATCATCATGAACCCGCCTTTTAAGCAGGTACGCGCCCACATCGAGGCGGCTTTGTCCCTGCTAGGGCAGGGTGGGCATGACGAACCGGCAACCCTTGTTGCCCTGGTCCCTGTCACATTCCACCACGACGAGGCCGAAGAACTCGAAACCTTGCCGCCAAACACTTTTTCGACGGCCAGCGTTCACACGAAAATCATCAGAATCCGCCGCTGAGGGAAAGCCGATGTCTACAAAACCAATTGTCAGGATCGCTTGCGATGCAATTCAGTTTTTCGAAATCGACTTGCCGGATGGAACGGACCCGGAAACCTACGCCGATTCAGACGAAGCCCGTGCCCATTTTGCCGATCTGGTTTCGTCTGGCTTCATAGACTTTCAGCTTGTCCGCCGGTTCGACAATGACGGAAAGGAAGTCTAACAGTGTTTTGCGCGTTGCGACCGCGACGCGCAATCCTCTGAAACCCATCAATTAGGCTATTTTTGTAGTAACAAATATTGCGCCTTGAACCTATTTAGTGTAGTAACAATATATGAAGATCGAATATGACCCAGCAAAACGCCAGACGACCCTTGAAACTCGCGGTTTGGATATGGCGCAAGCCGGGGAAGTATTTGAGGACGCACATATAACGGTTGAAGATGACCGCCGCGACTATGGCGAAACACGCAACATCACCATCGGGTTCTTAGGTGGTCGAATGGTTGTTGTGGCTTGGACGCCGCGCGGCACGTCGCATCGAATTATCAGCATGAGGAAAGCCAATGAACGAGAGCAAAAAGCATACAGCCCCGTACTTGGGCGATGAAGCTGACGACGATCTGCCGGACCTGTCGCAACCCTATTGGACTGAAAAGTTAGCCAGGGCCCCGGTTTCACGCGGCAGGCCCAAAGCCGAAGTTACCAAGGTTTCTACAACCATCCGTTTGGACCCTGAAGTATTGGAGGCGTTCAAAGCCGATGGCAAAGGCTGGCAAAGCCGAATGAATGAAGCACTGCGAAAGGCGGCGGGTCTGTGATGACCCGGCTTTATCATCGGGTCTATCTGGCGGGTTACAGTGGTTGGATAATGCACCGGCCACTTCGCCGCGTTTTCGCCCGGTCCCAAGGTCATCGGGCATGGCTCAGCGGTCGCGATGGCTGCTTTATTGAGGCCGGCACGCATTACGGCCCAGCAAACCCCTATCCAAGCTAACCAGCTCAATCGGTTTTGGTGTCCCGTCGAACCGGGGCCATTTGCCCCGATCAGCCAGGACCGCGCGCTACCCGCGCGCGGGGCCGCCATCGCGGCCGGAGCGGATCGCCTTTAACCTCTGCAGAACCCGTGCTAACTTCACTACGCCAACGGCAATCGGCAAAAACGCTCTTATGAGCCAGTCGGCCCGATCGTTGCCGCGAGTCTGGGCCGACTGCCATTCCCTCAACCCCCTGATTTCTACACTCAGCCCCAGGTCGCACCCTCCATTGCGAACCTCTGTTTTTCGCGCGCCTGTCTTAGATCTGTCCCGATGAAAATAAGCGGCCAAGATACACGCCGCGCAGACCAGTAAACACCAAGCCCTTCGGGGCGCGTGCCGCGCGTGTTGACTGGTCTGCTTTCCCGGCGTGTTCGGGTGCCGCGAATTTTCAACAGGAGACAGACATGAAATACATTCGCAAAAAATCAAAACAGCTTCGCAGGCTGGCAGCTCGTCGCCTTAGAGCAGTGAGAAAACAGCTTCAGAAGATCGACTTGAGCCTCAGCATCGAGGTCAACTTGATCGTCATCAAGATCACATTCACGGCCAAACGCCGGGAGCCATAGTTCCGGACAAATCCCGCGCCTATGGGCGCGTGACCGCGTGCTACTCGGACGCCGGCACACCGGCCTCCGACCCGAACCAATCACGTCCTTTCTCCCTTCGGCCTGGTGCGGTGAATCTGTCTCGTCCCGAGCCAGCTTAACCGCGGCCAAATGGTCGCCAGGACATGCTTGTTTCGGCCCAAAGGGTAACGCCCGCTTTTGCAAGTGATGCGCGCACTAACGATTTTCCTTTTTGGCACTGGGATTTTCCTTTGAGGCAGAACCGGACCTTAGTGCAGCGTGCAGAAAAGGGCAGGAGAGAGCCCATAACGGTGCAAGAAAATTTTGCTGCGAGTGCATGCAGAGCGCTTACCTGCTGCACCGCCAAATGGTACTCGCTGCTTGGCAGAATGATATGCGGCCGTTCAGAAAACACGCGGCGATAGTTCGACCGACATGCCGGGGAAACCGACAAGGCTCCAACGCGATGTAGTCACGTCAATCTCAGTTTTAGCGCATGCGCATACTCGATAACCGGCATTTTTACCTAAACCTATGCAACGGTTTAGAGGCGGCGTCACCAAAAAGCTATTTGGCAATAAATGTGTTGAACCTCTAGTAGCTATAGAAGTTAGTCTGCGCAAAATTAATCGAATAGTGAGGCGAATCATGCCTGTTGAGAAGTGTATCAGTGGATCGGAACGCAGCCAAAACCAGACGCAAAGTAGTGGTGCGTGTGGTAGTTCTTGTGGCGAAGCGATAGCGACGCCGGGCGCATCCGAAGCAGGGCGAAGCTTTCGCGTGACAGGTCTTGATTGCGCAGAAGAAGTTGCGATCCTGAGTCGTGTCGTCGGTCCCGGAGTTGGAGGCGCAGAACATCTGGCCTTTGATGTTTTGAATGGCAGGATGATTTTGCGCGAGAGCGCGCAACTGGTGTCGGATGAGACAGTCATTCGACTTGTTGGCTCTACCGGCATGAGCGCCAAGCCCTGGGACGCTGAGACAGCCGAGGCAGATCAGGCATCGCATTTCAGGCAGCAACGATTGTTCACAGGGCTGAGCGGTTGTTTCTGGGCCGCCGGGCTTACATATCACGTGATCGAAACAGGGGCGGGAGGTGCAATCAGTTTGTTCTCCGGCCATGGCGACACACAGATGCCAGTGATCGAAGTTTCCGCATTCCTTATAGCGATCATTTTGGGGGTTTGGTTGGTTGCGCCAAAAGCATGGTCTTCGTTGCGACGGTTTTCTCCAGACATGAACCTTCTCATGATCATTGCTGTTGCTGGCGCAATTGCTATCGGAGAGTTTTTCGAGGCCGCGACAGTCGCATTCTTCTTCGCGCTTTCCCTGACCTTGGAAAGTTGGAGCGTCGGAAGAGCGCGTAACGCAGTTTCCGCCTTGCTTAATCTCGCACCGCCCACAGCCAGAGTGATCCGGGAGGATGGTCGTGAGAATGACATAGCTGCGGCAGATGTGTCCGTTGGAGATAAGTTTGTCGTGCGGGGCGGTGACCGCATCGCCCTGGACGGCGAAGTTATTGATGGCCGTGGCGAGGTTGATCAAGCGCCCATTACAGGCGAAAGCGCACTTGTGCCGAAAGAAACCGGCGACGAGGTTTATGCAGGTACAATCAATGGCGATGGAACTCTCATCGTCCGCGCCACGAAGCCTTCTTCAGATACTGTCCTATCTAAGATCATCCGCATGGTCGGAGATGCCCATTCGCGGCGCGCGGAGGTGGAGCAGTGGGTGACAAAGTTTGCCCGCATCTACACCCCGATTGTTATGATTTTGGCGTTTCTGATCGCTGTGATTCCGCCTCTTCTTACAGGCGGTGCTTGGAACTACTGGTTTTATAATGCGCTTGTGTTGCTGGTCATTGCCTGCCCTTGCGCTCTAGTGATCTCGACACCGGTTTCAATAGTCGCAGCACTCGCATCCTCTGCTCGACACGGCGTACTCATTAAAGGTGGAGCCTATGTCGAAGCCCCGTCGCAAATGACCGCTTTGGCTATGGATAAAACAGGGACCATTACAGAAGGCAAACCTGAAGTCACAAACCTCCGGCCACTAGGCAAAACCACGAAAGCTGAACTGTTGCAGGCAGCGGTGGCATTGGAAGCCCGTTCCTCGCATCCACTTGCACGAGCCATTTTGGAGCGTGCAGCGTCTGACGGGATTGATCCCGTCGCAGCGGAAAATACGAAAACCGTCCCCGGTCGTGGGGTCGAAGGAGAGTGGCAGGGACAGGAAATCTGGTTGGGTTCGGACAGGTTTTCTGCGGAGAAAGGGCTTCAAGAAACCATTCCCTGTGACTTGCTGCATCAGATTCAATCGGCAGGTAGCACAATGGTCGTGGTGGGCACGTCTGATCGATTGCTTGGCGTAATCGAATTGCGGGATAAGATCCGTGCGAATGCAAAGGGCATTGTTGCCCGGCTGCATGCCCAAGGTGTGACGAAGATCATCATGCTGACCGGTGACAATGAGCGCACCGCCCGTGCGATCGCAGCTGAAGTTGGAATTGATGAGGTCCGCTCAGAACTTCTGCCCGAAGACAAAGTTACCGCAATCGAGGAACTGACAGCCAATCATGACGTGGTTGCGATGATCGGTGACGGCGTCAACGATGCTCCGGCAATGGCTCGGGCGCACTTTGCAATTGCAATGGGCGCGGTTGGTTCGGACGCCGCCATTGAGACGGCGGATATTGCGTTGATGACCGACGACATCGGAAAAGTTCCCTGGCTTGTTACCCATTCGCACAGAACGATGGGAATTATCCGCCAGAACATCGGCTTGTCGCTTGCGACCAAGGCGTTGTTTGTCGGGCTGACTGCCTTTGGCATGGCCTCTATGTGGGGAGCGATTGCCGCAGATGTAGGCGTATCTCTTTTGGTCGTCACCAACGCACTACGACTATTGAAAGCCCGAAAAGATGAGGAACTGGAACTGCATGGTGACCGCAAGGCAGGCGCCCGCAGTGCTGTCACAGCGTAAACCTGTAGACAATGAGTAGGGGCGCATAGAACGCCCGGGGAAAAAGGGGAACGACTTGGGATTGTTGAGTTGGCTTGACCGTTGCATTCGGGTTGTCGGTGTCCTTGCGTCATGGACGACTGTAATTCTGATAGCCGCCTACAGCGCGCTTCAGATGCTAGATCGTAAGCTTCAATTGGGTGTCTCAGGCTATTTGCCAGACCTTTCCACTTCTTTGTTGTTCATCCTGATATTTATGACCTTCGGCTATACCTACCTACGCGATGGTCACGTCCGGGTAGACGTCTTCCGACGCCACTGGTCGGCGCGCAGAATTGCGTGGATTGAGTTAATTGGATGCCTCTTTGTGATTTTGCCGCTTGGCGTGATCCTGACCTACTATGGTTGGGACGGGCTGATGCGCACGACGAAATACGCCGATACCCAGGTCTGGGCTCGGCGTGCCGCAGGGTTCGTTGGTCCGATACTACTTGCGCTGGCCGGATTTATCGTTGCCGCTCGCAACATTGCGTTTCTCGCGGGTAGACGTCCAAACGGTGCGCCCGAGACCGCCAGGGGCTTGCACGATGGCGAGTGAGATTCTGACCATCGCGATGCTGTTGACCATGGCTATTGGCGTTTTCAGCGGGTTCCCGGTGGCGCTAATTCTGGCTGGCACAGGCTTCCTGGGATTTGCAGCAGCGGCATGGTCGGGGATGACAGATTTCCAACACCTGGGCCTGATCTATTTTCGGGTCAGGGGTGTGCTAACAAATGAAGGCGTTCAGTTTACCAGTGTTCCGCTCTTGATTTTTCTGGGGCTGATCCTGAACGCCAGCGGTATTGCCGAAACCATGTTTCGCTTGTTGGGGCGGGTCTTGTCAGGTGTCCCCGGACGCTATGCGATCGCGACACTCCTGATTGGTCTCGTTCTTGCCCCTGCGGCCGGGGTGATCGGTGCGTCGGTCGTTACCGTGGCCCTCGTTGCATATGCACCTATGTTGGCGTCTGGGTACGCGCCTCGAACTGCCGGAGCGGCTGTGGCAGCCTCCGGCGCGCTCGGCGTGGTTTTTCCACCGGCAGTGCTGCTCTTTTTCGTGGCGAACCTGTTCCAGTTGCGGATCGGGTTGATGTATGTGGCTTTGATTGTACCGGTATTCCTGATGGTGACCGCGTTCTCGCTGTTTTTCGCAACGACACTCTGGAAAAAAGTGGAAACGCCCGTAGCAGTCTCCGATGGAAAGATTTGGGCCGATGTCGCATCAGTCATTGCTGCTGTTGTCGTGATTGCGTCAATCCCGTTGAGCATCATTACAGGTCTTGCCACTCTTTCCGAAGCCGCAGGAGTTGGGGTGTTCGGCGCGCTTGTTGTCGCGCTGTTCCGTCGGCGGTTGTCGTTCTCAATGTTCAATTCGGTGACGGTTCAGACCAGCACGATGACGTCAATGGTGTTCTTCATCGTCGTTGGCGCAACGGTATTCTCACTCAGCTTCAATTTGGTCGGCGGACCCGACGTGATTTTCAATTGGATATCAGGCTTCGATCTCACCCGGTGGGAAATGCTCGCGATATTGCTGGGCGTCGTCATTGTTCTTGGGTTTGTCTTTGACTGGATCGAAGTTCTGCTGGTCTTTGTGCCGATACTGATGCCGATTTTCGCGCAACTCGATTTTGCCGACCATGTGGGCTCCGCTTATTTTGCAAAGATGTGGTTGGCGGGTCTGATTGCGCTGTCGTTGCAAACTTCGTTCCTGACACCACCATTTGGTTATGCGCTTTTCTTTGCGAAGATGGCCGCACCGAAAGGCGTAAGTCTTGCTGACATCTACCGTGGGGCCGTTCCCTTGGTCGTCATGGAAGTCCTTCTGATTGCGACTTTGATCTGGTTTCCTGAACTCATCACATGGCTCCCTGAAAAGGCACTGAGCGCTGCTGATACTCCACTTTTTGATTGAGCTGACCTAGCTTTAACCGCGCTGGTCCCCGGCAGCAGAAAAGCTTCTTGGCTCGGCAATCCTCCAAAAAGCTTGGTGTCTGAACAATCTGATCCGGGTATTTTCAATGGAAGCCGCTACGCCGGGTTGCGAACCTGGTGGAAGATCAACAGGGATACACCGCACAAAACCGCTACATCGGCCAGATTGAAAGACGGCCAGTGGTAATTTCCGATATAAAAGTCTAAGAAATCCGTAACACCACCGTGTCGGACACGATCTGCGATATTGCCCAATGCGCCCCCTAAAATCAGGCCGCACCCAACGACTTCAACCTTGTGGTTTGACCTAAGCATTACGCTCGAAATCCACAAACAAATCAGCACAGCGAGAACAGTCAATACCCACCACGGCATGCCACTAAGTAGCCCGAAGGTGACCCCTTCGTTGCGCGTGAACACCAAGTTGAAGCCGGGCACAACCGGCAAAGCGGCAGACAGGCGGTGCGCGTTTTCTAGCACTGCTTCCTTGGATGCCTGATCTGCCATCAATGCGACGATGACTGCCAAACATCCTAAGAGGGCCTTGTTGGAAAAAAACAAGGACAACTTCAATCTTCCGACCATTGGGATCAACTCGCGGGGTATGAGTTATAGACTTCCAAGCTTCCGTCCTTGCCGATCAGCATGACGTCATATGGTTCACGACGACTTCCAAAGTCCATACCGGGCGATCCTAACGGCATTTTTGGCACGGCAAGACCTACCGCATCAGGACGTTCTTCAAGCAAGCGGCGAATATCAGCCGCCGGTACATGGCCTTCAATGATATAGCCGTCGACTTGTGCCGTGTGGCACGAGACCATTCGTTGAGGTACGCCGTTGTCGAGCTTGAACCGAACCAGTAGCCCACCGAACATGTCCTCGCTGGTGGTAGCAAAGCCGCTTTCTCGCAGATGCTCGATCCATGCAAGGCAACATCCACAACCCCTGGTTTTTATCACATGAATTGACGAGGCGCTGGCCATGCTCGCGGACGCGATCAACGCGCAGATCAGTGGTAACAGCAGTGATGTGCTTTTTCTGGGGTGCATGGGTAAATTCCGTCTTGTTCGCGACCATGGGTTTTCTGTCAGGGCGTATCAATTGTGAATTGACAGAGGTGCTTGATATTGGTGGCCCAAAATGATCTCTACATGCTCTAGTAGGCATAGGTTCAAGCAAAATCTTCGCAGATAAGGATGCGAAGGTATTTTTCCAGAGTAAGCCGCGAAGGCTTGTCGCCTGAAGGCTTCATTTCTATAGTTGCTGAAGGTTTAGGGGGCATTGAATGCTATCAATTGGAGCGCTTGCGCGTCGTACCGGAACAAATGTTCAAACAATCCGCTACTACGAACAGATTGGGATCATGCCTGAACCCGGGCGTAGCAGTGGTGGCCAGAGGCGTTATGGGAACGAAGCGGTTGACCGCCTGTCATTTGTTAGGCACGCACGCCAGCTTGGATTTCCGTTGGGCGCAATACGGGAGTTGCTAGAGCTTTCCGACCAACCGCATCTGACCTGCTCGAATGTTGACCACATCGCACGGAGGCAACTGAAACATGTTGAATCCCGCATACGCCGTTTGAAGTCCCTACGTAGCGAGCTTCGACGCATGATTGCAGAGTGCAGTGGCGATAGCGTCGCTGAGTGCCGCATTCTTGAGGTTCTAAGAGATCACTCCGAATGCCTGACAGATCATGGGAACGAGAAGGTGTAGCAAAGTGTCAGAATCCAGAAGAAATGCGCCCATCACGAGAAATCTTACTTGAAGCTATAGCCGCTATAGGAATTACACTCACGTCGTAGAGCGTCCGAGGCCCATCGGAGCAAAGCGTGCGGAGTGAGGCACTATTCCTGACGATGTAACACAAAAAAATGATGGACGTCGCCTCGCTGGCACCGCGGCTTGGATACGGGCGTTGCTTTCGGTTGTTCAGATCGTCGGAGGTTTTGTTTCTGGAAGTACGGCCCTCGTAGCCAATGCACTGAATGGTCTCGCTGAGATGACGTCTCATCTGATTGTACTGGCCGGGCGCAGGCTTGCGCGCCACCCGCCTACGAAGGAGATATCTTTCAGCTATGGGCGAATTGAGACAGTCGCTGCCCTGGTCAGCTGCTCAGTGACACCTGTCATCGGGCTGTTCTTAGTCTACTTCAGTCTTGTTCGGATGATTGAACCCGCTCCGACCAACGGACGCATCGTCGTGGTAGTTGCAGCTATCGTGCTGCTGGCTAACGCGATTGTAGACTGGCTGACCAGGATGTCTGGGACAGGCAGCGCCACGGCGCGCTCGATTTCTTCCCGCGAACTGAGTTCTGCGCTTTCAACCTTTGCAGTCGTAAGTGGGGGCGCGCTGCTGATGCTATATGACATTCGTTGGTTTGACCCTTTTGTTGCCATTGTCATCGCTTCAAGGGTCGTGTGGGCCTCAGTTAGGGAGGTTGCTAGAACACTCCGCTTTTCGACGTTGGAGGGTCGTCCAAAAGTCGATGCAGAGGAAATAATTCAACAGATTAAATCTGTTGACGAAGTAGAAAGCGTTCACCATGCGCATTTCTGGCTGCTGGACCCACAAAGCGTAGCTCTCGATGCCCACATAGTCGTTTCAACGACATGCTGGCAAAATGCTGAGGCGGTTAGAGATCGGATCGAAGCAATGCTCATTCGCAAGTTTGGCATCGCGCATTCGACGCTCGAACTGGAAACTCCAAACAGAGAGTTAGATGAGTGCCACGCCTACGGAATGTAAGGACGACGGTATTGTACAATGAATGAGCAAGATGGCCGGGATTGGTGAACAGAGAACACCGATTTGAGGCCATAATCTGAGATTAGGAGAAACGGCATGTTCGGAAGATTAACCAGAAAAAGGTGCCTGTTCGCTCTGGTGCTGTTTGTGGTTCCACAAACACTTGGAGCGCAACAAGGGGGATCGTGTTGCAACGATAGGTGGGGCTCTGATTGGATGGGATCAGGGCACATGCACGATCCGGACAACTGGGACTGGAACGGAATGCGCCCAGGACAACGCCAACGTATGCAGCGGCATTGGACCTACATGAATGAGGGTGTTCCTTCGGCCTACCGAGGCGCTCGAAGCACAGTAACGGTCACACAAGACACGATTGAGACAGGGGCCGAGCTTTACATGGATAACTGTGCGAGCTGCCATGGCGCAAAAGGATTCGGCGACGGTGAGGCGGGCCGCAGCCTTGTGCCGTCTCCGGCATTGCTGAATCGCTTTGTGCGGATGCCGATGGCTGGCGACGAGTACCTGCTTTGGGCAATCTCCGAAGGAGGAAACCAATTTGGAACGGACATGCCACCATTCAAAGACGTACTGAGCGCAGATGAGATTTGGACGATTGTGGCTTACATGCGTGCAGGATTTCCCACGGTCGATGTCCAGAAGTAGATCGTCGCGGTCCCATTTGCGCTGACGTAAGGCACCCTTTGTTGGCGATCCCGGCCATACGGTTCAGGGAAACCATAGTCCTTACGTGCGGAGCCGAATACACCAAATGCCCAAGGGAGAGAACCAATGCACCTGTGCCGTTCACTCACCGCTCTGTTTGTCTTGCAAATGTTCCTCTTTTATGTGCCGTCACCAGCTACCGGCCAGTCCATTGAACAAAGAGAATTTGAGGTCCCAGGAACGGGTTATGTGATCCAGTTCAAAGATTTACTGGACGGCCAAGAAAGGCCATCCCCGCAGCTCGTTGATGCCTTGATGTGCTGGGTCAAATGCGTCACCGAATTGCCGGAACCCGGTAGAGCATCCAACTTTCGCTTCATTCAGCAAGCGGCAATGCCTAATCTGGCATTTGGTGATCAACCGGGCCTTAAACAAAATCCCGGACGCAATGTGCTCGACATCGAAGCGCTCTATGATCGCAAGAACGGGACAATTGTACTTCCCGAAACTTGGCGTCCATCTCCGCTGAGCTTGTCAAGGTTCGTGCATGAACTGGTTCATCACTTTCAGGCGGAAGCCAACCTCACGTATGCTTGCCCTGCCGCTGCGGAGGCCTTGGCATATGATGCCCAAGAGAGGTGGTTGGGGCTATTCGGTAAAACGCTTGAGGAGAGCTTTGAAATCGACCAGCTTACTCTATTTGTACTAACGAACTGCGGGTTTTGAAGCGAGCGCATCAAGCACGTCTTGTCTTCCACGGTGGCGCAGTGTACAGGCGACGACGTACCGGAGTATCCTGTGATCGACGCACTGACAGAGATGGCGTAAGGGGCTTTTCAGCAAAAATCCGAGTTCAATCGCTTGCTCTGTTTGCCGCCATCGCTGCGGAGCAGCTTCGTTCTAGAGTTGCACGCCCCGAAGTCTGAGCGCATTGCCAATCACCGAGACGGACGACAGGCTCATCGCCGCAGCCGCAAACATTGGCGAGATCAGCAATCCGAAAAATGGGTAGAGAATGCCTGCCGCTATCGGCACACCGGCCGTGTTGTAGATCATCGCGAAAAACAGGTTCTGGCGAATGTTGCGCATCGTGGCCAGTGACAGGCGCCGCGCCCGGACGATACCACCCAACCGCAACTCTGACAATTCTTGTGGCGTTGGTGGCCGAGCACATTGGACAAAACTCTCAAGAATTAACCTGTGAACAGATCGTGTCTCTTTCGACAGATCGAACCACCGGTCACGCATCCGTTCTTCTGTCAAGAGGGATCGCAGCGCGTCATCCGCGACGGGGTCAGCCACGTCTGACCAGTCCAGGTAGGGGCTGCGGTCAAAAAGATTCATTATCCGGCGCAGCAAGACAGCTTTGCCACGTCCTTCTCAAATGTCTGCGCTGCCAGTTTCAGCCCTTCTACAGTCGTGAGGTAGGGAAAGATCATGTCGCCCAAGTCATCGTAGGTCATGCCCATTTTCAGAGCCATCGCAGCGGTCTGGATCGTATCTGATCCCTCTGGTGCGATAATATGGGCCCCAAGCAGCTTTTTACTTTGCTTATCTGCCACCAGCTTGATGAGACCACGGGTGTCACGAGCCGCGAGTGCGCGCGGGACATGTTCAAGACCTAACACAGATGTTACGACTTCATGGCCATCTGCAGTGGCCTGCGCCTCGGTTACTCCGACACTGGCGATCTGGGGATCAGAAAAGACCACGGAGGGCATGACGCTATTGTCATAGTTAAGCGAGTTGCCGTTCATGGCGTTCTTTGCTGCCAGCTTCGCCCCATAGGCCGCCATGTAGACGAACTGATCATTACCAGTCACGTCGCCAGCAGCATATACGCCTTCGCGGGAACTGTTCATCGCAGGATCAACCACAACGCCACCTCGCGCATCCGTGGCGATCCCGGCAACATCAAGCGCCAGTGATCTGGTGTTTGGAACACGCCCCGTCGCCAGCATTAGCCTTTCTGCATCAACAGTCAGGGGCTGACCGTTTCGAGTGGCGTGTAGACGTACCCCCGTCTCGGTGGTTTCAAACCGATCATAGGACAGCCCATCGAGAACCGAGATACCTTCATCTGCAAAGGCTTCCGTAAGTGCAGCGCTGATTTCGGGCTCAGCTTCGGGCAGCAGCCCGCGACGGGTCACAATCGTGACTGTCGCACCCGCCCGCGCAAAGAACTGCGCAATCTCGACGCCTATATAACCCCCGCCCATAACCATTAGCGACGCAGGCCGCTGATCGAGTTGCAAGGCGGACGTGCTGTCCAGCCAATCAAGATCAGCCAAACCAGGAATGTCAGGGACATGTTGGGATGATCCGGTCGCAATGATGACCTTTGTGGGTTTCAGGTTACGTTCACCGACCTGAATCGAACCGTCTTCCTGAAAGACGGCCTGACCTTCGATATAGGTCACGGCCTCGTAGCTTGGCAGCACATCGACGTATTTCGCGGCTCGCAGATCATCAACCAGCGTTTGTTTCTGTGCAATCATCGCTTTCCAGTCGGTGACTTGGCCAGCGGCTTCGATACCATCAAAACGACTGGCCGCCTTTGCAGTGTGCAGCGTTTCTACGGCGCGGATCATGGTCTTGGAAGGCACACAGCCGACGTTCACACATGTGCCGCCAATCGCGCCATATCCAACCAAGGCGACACGCGCGCCTTCATCCGCTGCCGTAATAGCGGCGGAGAAACCGGCAGAACCCGCGCCGATCACAACTAGGTCAAAGGTGTCAGTTTCAATATTGGGAGATGTGCAGCAATCTGACATGGAGCAGCCTTTCAGGAATTGGTGTTTGGTGCGCGGCGGATCAGCGCGTAGATCGTAATGAGGACAAACACCGCCAGAGCAGGCATGAGAACATAATCGAGATAGCCGACACCAACTCCAACAGCGATCAACAGGATGGTGAGAATATCAAGGCCGGTTGCTGTACCGATAGCCCCGCTCAACATAGATGCAAGGACAGCGGCGTGTCCGCCGCAGCAGATCACGACCACCGGGGCCGCAACTATAAATGCAAGGATGCCACCTGCCGATCCGTCTTTCATTGGAGGCGATCAGGAACCGGATGGTACAGCGACAAGATCAGCTTCATATCCGGCTGCAGCTGATGCGAGAGCAATATCCTCAGCACTCACAACGGTGTCATCAAAGACGACCTCGGCTGTCAGCGTGTCAGCATCCGCCGTTACTTGCGTGACGCCTTCTACGCTTCCCATCGCTGATTCAACGATAAAGGGACAGCTCGGACAATGCATGCCGGGAACCGAGAATGTCACGGTTTGCTCTCCCGCAAAAACGGAAGAAGCGGCCAATAGGCCGATGAGGGCTAAGACGGGAGTGTGGAGTTTCATTATGGTTCCTTTCACAGACCAAGAAGAATGGGTGCAACGACGGGCGCAATCCAGTTCCAAAACAACGCAATCAAGATGAGAACCGTCGAGACCCAAAGCGCGAATTTGACCAACCGATTTGGAAGTGGCCGCGCACAGGCTTCTCCATCCGCGCAGGCCTTGGGTTTGCGATAAACCATCCAGAAGCCATAGCCGAGGAATCCAAGTGTAAGCGCAATAAAGATCGGCTTATAAGGTTCAAGTGCTGTCAGATTGCCGATCCATGCACCGGAAATGCCAAGGCTGAAAAAGATCAATGGAACAACGCAGCAGGTTGATGCTGCGAGAGCACCAAGGACACCACCGGCCGCAATCATGCGGGCTTTTTTAGTTTTGGGGCCGACCTGTTTGAGATCGACATCAATTACGTCATTCATTCAAGAACCCGCTTTTCAAGTTTCGAGATGCAAGATACGATCTGTAGCAACTACAGAAGCAAGGGGGTTTTCGATGGCTGAGTTCACGAATGCGCGAGGCTATCCAATCGGTGCAATGTCGAAGCACACGGGCGTAAACATCGAGACGATCAGATACTACGAACGAATTGGGATCATGCCAAAACCCGACAGAACAGCGGGCGGCAACCGGCAATATAATCACGACCAGCTCAAGCGCCTATCCTTCATCAAGCGTTCGCGTGAGATCGGGTTTAGCATTGAAGAAATCCGAGCGTTGCTGGAAATGGTGGATCGACGCGACTTCACCTGCGGTGAGGTTCACAGCATGACGGTCAATCACCTTGCGTCGGTCACAGAGAAAATACTGTCCCTGCATCGGTTGGAAGATGCGCTGGAAGCGATGGCGGCAGAATGCAGTCGTGGCGATGTGCCAGACTGTCCGATACTGGATACCTTGTTTGAAGTATCCGAAACCGGATGAATTCACCGAAGCGGGCATTGAACGAACGACGGTTTAGTCCGCGTCTTTCGTGTCCAACCACCATGCAGCGAAAGCGCGGTTTGGATCAGGTCTTCGAAGCCAGCTGGGAAAGGCCGTTTCCGCGACTTGGACTGCGACGCAGCAAAAAACCCGCCGCACGTGCAAAGTGATGCTGCGCCAGCGAAGGCAAAAAACCCAAGGTCGGTTTTGTCCGCTGTGCGTAGATCTCTGATCTGTTTTCGAATGTCGGCAGTGGTCTGGGCAAATCCCGAGCCTTCAGCTCGTGACCGGGCTCTATCCGGACGCCGGCTGCACCGGCCCCCGGACGGAACCAAAACGATACATTCTCCCTGCGGCCCGTGTGCGCCGAAACCTGTCTCGTCCCGAGCCAGCTTGTCAGCGCGGCCGCAAGTCGATGTACCGCCCTGTTTCCGCCCCAAGGGGTAACGATCCCTTTTGCTGGGTCTGTCGACGGGAAACACTATGCTGCCAAAAAGAACCTCAAGCGCAGTTGTCAGAAATTCGCCTTCTGATTTCATTGAGTAAATAGTGACGCCAAAGGTAGATCTTTGAGGGGCCTGCCAGCAAGAGGTCTGGGAGATCCGCGCGAGGCGCGCGGCTCGCATTGATTATTGGACAGGGCAGGGGATCGACGCGCTAAAGCGCGCTCACCCCGGCCCTGGCATTGTCCAATAGTGGGTCTGCTGTGACCGGCAGGCCGGTCCCATCATCCCGATCCGCCCGCATCCTGCGTCGGGCCGGTCAAGGGGCAAGCGCCGCGCGGTGCGCGTCGTCTCCATGTCAAAAAAACCGGTTCCTCCCACGCGCAAGCGCGCGGTTCCCTCCCATTTTTTCGCCACTCCGACCCCGTGACAGTCCCGCCCCAGGCCACAGGCAGGGCTTCGCCCTCCTGTTCTGCCAGCCGATAGATGCGGGCCATCTATCAGCTAACAGATCAGAAGGTCGCGCCCATTAGCGGATAGCCGGGAAACATCGGCAACCGCATCGCCACGAAAGAAAGGAAGTTTTTCTATGGGTTACAATCGTTATATGAGCGGAATGTCCTGCGGTGGTCTGGTCACAGGGGAAGCCTTGACCGACGATCAACTGCGCGCCGCCGTGCCTTCGATCTTCGCAACCGAAGCCCACGAAAGCCGGTCTGACCGCTTTGTTGTGGTGCCGACAATCGACGTTCTGACCGGACTGCGCAAGGAAGGGTTTGACCCATTCTTTGCTCAGCAGGCCAACACCCGCATTGAAGGCAAAGCCGAGTTCACCAAGCACATGCTGCGCCTGCGTCACCGCTCGATCACCAATGCCGAAGGCGAAGCCTTTGAAATCATCTTGGTCAACGCCAACGATGGAACCAGCAGCTATCAGATGGTGCCGGGGTTCTTTCGGTTCGTCTGCGCCAACGGCTTGATGGTTGGTGATAGCTTTAACGAGGTGAAGGTGCGCCATTCTGGTGACGCCATTCATGAGGTTATCGAAGGCGCTTACACTGTATTGGAAGATGCGCCCCATGTGGCCGAGCAGGTTGAAACCTTCAAAGGTATCTCTCTGGACGACGCCGAGCGCAAAGTGTTCGCAGAAGTGGTGCATGAACTGCGCTTTCCCGAGGCTCACAAAGAAGATGGAAAGCCCGCGCCGGTTCAGGCTGACGCCCTGTTGAGAACCCGCCGCAATGCCGACCGCCTGACCGATCTGTGGACCGTTGGCAATGTTCTGCAGGAGAACGTCATCAAGGGCGGGCTGCATGGTCGTGTCAAAGATGCCAATGGCCGCACACGCCGACAGCGCACCCGTGGCGTCAAGGGCATCGACCAGAACAAAGCCCTGAACCGGGCCGTCTGGTCTCTCACTGAAAAGATGGCAGAGCTGAAGGGCGTAAGCCTCGCCGCCTGAAGAACAGCGCGCGGCTCGATCCGGGCCGCGCATCCCCCCTGACTCGGAGCAGAGACCATGCAAGCAAACATCATCAACACAGTCGCCCACGAGCGTTTCAACAATTTGCCGGTAGGTGACACGCTGGAAAAATATGAGTGGTTCACCATAGCGCCGGTACGTCACGACGAAAGCGAACAGGCAACAGTTCAATGTGAAGCTGGATGGGCCGAGTTCTGGACGATCTACGGCTGGCATAAAGACGGGTCCGACGAGGACGCCTGTTTTGTGGCCGATGCGGTACACGACGAGTTTAACCCCCGTGACATTGTGCGGATCGCGCGCCAGATCGCCAACGAGACCGGCAAAGGGTTCATGGCTGGCGACATTCACTATGGGTACTATCCCCGCAACGGTGAGGGTCCGATTGCCGTCACAGATTTCAAAGAGATTGCCGAGGATCTGACACACGCAATCCATGAGGCCAACGAGGACGAGATTCCGGACGAGGATCAGCGCGTCGATGATTTTGACAATCACCCTCTGGCCGATCTGCGCGAGGCGTTTGTCGATTACTCTGACTATTCGGGTTCTGATCAACTCGACCCTTATCAGCCCGAGACCACCACCCACTGAAACCTTGCAAAGCCGGGAGGCCGCAAAAGCGGCCCCCGCCACTTGCCCGATGGAGAGCAGAAATGCAGCAGCTTGATTTGATACCGATGGCCCCAAGCGAGAAGGGAACACCAGGCGCAAACTGGTGGGCCGGTGCCTGGGAATGCCGAAACTTCGACGGGTTTTTTCAAACCCGTGAGCAGGGCCGGGGACCGTGGAAATTCGTGATCTACGGTTTTGGCGACGACGATGTTTCTGTCTACGGCGTGAACCCGTTTGGTGAGCTTGTCCACCAGAGCGTGCCCATCGACGGGCAGGATCGCATCACCATTCTTGGCCGCAAATATGGCCGGGACAACTGGCAGCACTAAGCCGGGCGAAGCCCGAAAACTGAAACGGAAAGGACCGTTCAATGTATGCCCATTGTTTCCGATCTGGACACATCGAGCTTTCCGAGCATCCCGACATCGAGGGCGGGATTTGTATTGGTGAAGGGACAGAGGACGAGCTGACCCGCAAACTGGATGGACGCGCCCGCATGTCATGGAATGACACGTGGTTGGTCCCCGGAGTGCCGGAGGCCGCAACCGGGGATGAGGCGCTAGACGCCACCATTCGGTTCAAGACTCGGATGGATGAACCGCTGCCAGAGGCAGGGTAGATGCGCCGCCAGTTCACCTTGCCGGGTCTCGATCAACCGCGCCGAACGCGGCGCGTTTTGATGCACGCGGCTGATGTGGGTCAAGCCCCCGGTTTGATGCCCGGTTGGCGAACCGCCAAGGGCGGGCACTTCAAATGCGGTCAGTGCGGTCATGACGCCGGATGGTGTTTTGACATGACCGATACCGAAATTCGGCGGGGCATTCCGTGCCCGGTCTGCAACCACCAAAAGGAGGATTCCGATGCTTGAGAAATGTGTTCATCACACCATCGACATTGCTGTTGCCGGTGCCCTTTTGGTGGCGACGGTTTCAGCGTTTTGCTGGCACGCGGAACAGCGCGCCACTATCGAGGTTTGGAAGCTGATCGTGCTGCCCGACTGACCGTCGCGCGAGACTGACCCCGCCCTTTCAGCGCGTCCTGTTCTTCCTATCAT
Source organism: Ruegeria sp. YKSF131 (assembly GCF_059612645.1). Lineage (NCBI taxonomy): Bacteria > Pseudomonadati > Pseudomonadota > Alphaproteobacteria > Rhodobacterales > Roseobacteraceae > Ruegeria > Ruegeria sp. YKSF131. Next base: position 22,173 of record NZ_JBXWQZ010000045.1, read on the forward strand.
CGACCATCCGGGCGAGGTCCGGATAGCCCGCGCCGCATCGGTTGTGCAGGGCCAACCCGTCCTTTTCTCGGTCGCATGTTTTGGCGATGATCTTGAGCGCCGAGGGCAGCGGCGTGTCAGCACCGACCAGCTCAATGAACCGCTTTTTCGGGTACTGCCCGTACCGCCCACAGGTCTTGCAGTTGATCCGGACCAGCTCAAACGGATAATCCCAAGCCCTCACAGCGTACAACCCCCGGTAGTGCGATTTTCACGCGGTCTGAAAATCTTCAACCCTTCTATTCTCAGCATCTATCCAACGGGTCCGTTCAGAGCCAGCGTAAAGGCTGGCCGCTCGGTCCCCGTTCGCGCCACCCAACGCGAAGCCGCGCGACTGCCACCGTGCCAAGATCCCGACCGAGACACCCTGACCGGACGAACGACAGCCGGTCAACTCGTCGGGTCGCGCGGCTGAAGCCCAGCCGATTTGTTGGCGCTCTGACCTGACCGGCAGAGCCAATGCCAACTCGTCGGCACCCGCCGCCAGAGCGTCGGGAAGTTGAGCGCGCCCAGGCGCGCGGAAAATGCAGATTGCATTTAACGTGCCGGAAAGTGACGGGCGCTGTTCGGGCAGCCCACGCTTTGCGTGATTGCCCTGCGCCAGTCCACCGGCACCCACGCCTGTTGGTTGGAAAAGGGACGGAACCCTTTTCCCGGCGTGGAAATAGCCTCCAAGAGCAAAGTTGCTCCGATCATGATTGGAGAAAATACGGATTTCTCAAATCACATCGGTTTACTCTTGGAGATTATGACAGGATAAGGTGATTGCGTTACAAATTGCTCTGAGCTAATTTTGAGCCATGAGTAAAACCGCCGATACTGAGAACTTTTCCGTCCGTATGCCCGTCGATGCCAAGGCGCGACTGGACAGAGCCGTGAAATCCCTCGGAGCCAAAAGCCGGAACCAGGTCATTCAGCGCCTCGTCTATCGTCTGATCGGGTATCTCGATCCTGACCCCGCTGTTGTGGATCTCTGGCAGACGCACTTGCGGCAGGTTCAGGGTGGATACACCAACCTCAATCAACTGGCGAAATCGGCCAAGCGCGGCACGGTGATCTGGACGGATGACGACCGGCGCGATGTCGAAAATCTCCATCGTGCGATCATCCAGCACCGGCAAGACCTGAAAGCGCTGATCACAGCGGCCCGCCGAAATCGAGAACCGGAGGCCGCCATTCGCCGGATCTTGCGCGACGATGATTGGACATCTGAAGTATGAATGTCGCGGCTCGCAATCTGACAGCAGGGGATTTCCTGGAGCTTGCCTTCCGGGAAGCGCAGAAGGGTATCGATCGATCCAAGCAGATCAGCCTGCAGCTGCAGACCGCCAAGCGCATGAAGTTCATGATCTCGCGGGCCTCATCCATCAAGGCGCGGCTGGGTGCTGTGGTCGGAAAGCCCGAGGCGGTTGTGAAACACGTCCGCAAAGGTGGGGTGAACAACGCCCATGAGCTGCGCCGCCAGATCAGTTACCTGACCGTCCGGGCAGAGGGTGTCTTGGACATCCGGGACAATGGCGTGACCCCGCTTGATGCGGATCAGGTCAGGGATTTGATCGAGACCTGGGCGGAGGATTTCAACGGGAAAACCAACTACGGTTACACCCGTCACATGATCGTTTCTTTTCCCGAAGGCACCTATCCGGACGCCGCGCATGAGGCGGGCTTGGAGTTCGCGGACCGTCTGTTTGGAAGCAGAGATTTTGGCGACACCTGGGACTACCTGACAGTGTTCCACAACGACACCGATAACCCCCATGTCCACATCGTTGTGAACAACCGAGGCGTCGAGCATGGGCAGTGGCTCGCTATGGGCATGAGCAGCGAGATGAACATCGACGTTCAGCGCGCCATCCAGGTTGAGGTTGCCGAAGGATACGGCATTGAGCTGACCGCGACGACCCGCCTTGAGCGCGGTTTGCGGCAGGAAGTGGAGACAGACACGTGGAAAGTTCAGGCCGGTATGTCGGTTGTTGAAAGCACCCCGGAAGTCGAAGTTACGGCCCGTGACAGGGCTGCGGATGTGATGACTTTATCCATCGCAAGAATGTCCGATCTGTTTGATGAGCGCGCCAACGCCATCAGCGAAAGGATCGAAGAGTTTGCCATCAAGCTCATTGAAGGAGAAGAACCTATGGTATCGAGAATGGAACATCTACTGGATCAGGCCCATCATTTTGATGATTACGGTGAGCCGGGAGGCCCCGAATACAAGTCGCCTGAGCTGATGCACGAGCTGCGTCAGCACATCGCATTAGGCGGCGATGAGGAAACAATCAGCCCCGATCTGAAGGCCCGTGTAATCCAGCATATTGACGATCACCAGCATATCGCGGAGAGCGGTGGAACCCTCTCGGCGATGGCTGATATTGTCGATCATAAAGTCTATCAATCCTCCGAAGACTACTCGCCGCCAGCAGTTCGCTATGACGCCTACATGCGCGATACGCTGGGCGAGGATGCCAGTGACAATTGGTCGAAGAAGTCCGCCGACATCCTGCAGTCCATCGAGAAAATGGAAGGACTGGCGCGCGAGGTTGAAGATCCCCATCTGCGCGTCTCAATGGATATTCAGATAGGTGAGCTGAAAGGCGACGTTGCGAATATGCGGCCCAACGATCCTGACCTGCAAGCCTTCATCATGGAGGACAGGCGTTATTCAACGCTGATGGACACCGCTGAGATGGATACCTTGGATTATCCGCAAGCCGAGCAATGGGTCGAGATCCGCAAGGAAGTCACTGACACGGCCAGCAGCTACGGCCTAGACGGCGAGGCGTTTGTTGCCCGTTTTGGCAACCATCACAACGTCACATTGGGAACGACTATGGAATGGCGTAGCGACGATATTTCGACCGCAGCGGCCCACTTTCAGGCTCAAGGTTTGCCGGACAGCCAGGACCGCGCCGAGGCTGTTGTCGATGAGCTGCACCAAATAGCCTCTACCAAGATCATCGCAATCTCTGAGGAACTTTCGGACGTTCACGCCCATGCAACGCACCCGCTCTTGCAAGGGCGCGGCGACGATACCGGTCATAGCTTGGAGGACGATGACGAACACAGCTTATAAGGATTACACCCGGTCTGCCTGATGAGCGCGCCAACGCCATCTGCAGGACCATCACAGAGTTATCCATCAACTCGTAAAGGAAAAACTATGGTTTCGCGTACAGACTATCTTTTGAACGAAGTCGAACACTTCGCACCCTATTCCAAACTTGATCAATCCGCCCCGCGTGAAGATCGTGTTTCTGAGCAGATTGACATCATCACGAAAGAGCAACGGAGTCTGGGGTATGACAATGCCGCCATTGGTGGGCGACTGGCTGACATCGAGGAGCAGGCTAACCGCCGTGTTGACGAACACACCGCCCAAGCTGATCTGGTCGAAGAACTGAAGATCGAACTGGAAGCCGCCGAGAGGTCAGGGGAACCAGTTAATCAGGGCGACATGCAGGCTTTGGTTTCCCGTCATATGACCGACGCTCAGGAATATGACCTGTATCACCCCTACTATTCGTCGCTCGCGGATCTAAGTGGTGACAAGGATTTTCAGGGTTCAGATGACTACCAGTCGCCCGGTGATCGCTACGTTCAGTATATGCAATCAGCTTTGGGGCAGGCAGGTTTCGAGAACTACGAACAACAGACCAAAGACATCGTGAAGTCTATCGAGAACATGGAGGCTCTTGCCCGAGAGGTCGAAGATCCGCACTTGCGCGCCAAAATGGACGTCCAGATCGGAGAGCTGAAGGGCGATGTTGCTGAACTGCGCCCATACGACACCGACCTGCAGGCGCACACTGTTGCTGATGACATTGTGGCGACCGCCAACAGCTTCGGTCTCGACGGAAACAAGTTCCTGGCCCGCTACAACGATCATGACAGCGTTTCAGTCGGCACAACGGCGACTTGGAAAGACGCGGACATTTCCACCGCTGCCGCCCATTTCAACAGCCAAGGCGTTCCGGACAGCTACGAGCGCGCCGAGGCCGTTGTTGGTGAGCTGCATCAAGTTTCATCCAGCAAGATTGCCGCCGTGGTACATGAGATTGCCCATACCCGCGAACAGGCCACCCACGTCCATGAAGATGACGGTCACAGCCTTTAACCACGGAGGACATGATAGATGATCGTTCGCATTCTGATCTTGCTCGCCGCCGTCGCAGGGACTTGGTACGCGACGAAAGCACATACAGAAAAGCGCCTCACTACTCAGTGGCGGCTTGCCGTGGTGAAATGCGTTGCCGGGAATGCTGAGATTGCTGGATTGGAACAATGTGTCGTCCAGGCCGTCCGTCCATCGTCTGTTGCTTCTGTTGCAGGAGGCGAATGATGTTGGCTACAAATCAAAACCATTGTGCAGTGCCTTCAACTGCACAGATTGCGTCGATGATGGGGCATAACAACCCGCCCCCCGAAAAGGTCATCAAGCCGTCGCCCGATAGTGTTTTCGGGCTTCGGGCTGCATGGCTCCGGTTCGCGGAAAAGCGGGAGATAATCCGTCTTGCTAAGCTGCACGTCCGGATCGAGCGGAAAGAGCAAGCTCTGAAGGATCTGCGAGCCGAGCGCACCAAGATCATGAGCAGGTGTATACGTCGAATGCGCCGGGCCTCTGGCAAGAACTGAGTGCCACGCATCGCAAATGAAAAAGCCGCCCCAGGGCGGCTTTTCTTTGTTGGCCCAACTGGGGGTCGATTCAGGCTGAGTGCAGAACAGGGCGGTAAGGATTTTATTCCGGATTGGCAGTATAGTGATCCTTCGCTGCACATCGCACGAACTCACCAGACGCGGACAGACCCGCCTTTTGCTCGGGCAGCTACTGCTTGTGCAGAAAACCCTCGCCTTTGCAGCGAAAAAATTGCGGCGGCGCAGCGGATTTTCCCAAAGCGGCCGCTCAACCGTGCCGAACCTGGCTGAATCTGAACCGCCCTTTCGCTGCGTGCGGATTCGACAATCGAGACGCGGACATTTCTGCCATTCGTTGCAGCATGACACCTATTACCAGTCACAAATAATTCAGCTGTTTAGATACCCAGAATAGGATTTCGGCAAGAACCCCAATTGCACCTGCTTTTTCAGTCACTACCAACGCTGTTCCAGATGTACCAAATGGTAGAGCTTCGAAATCGGAACTGTCAGATAATTCGATCAGTACCGGGTAGCTTGAAATACCGGTTAGCTCTCGTATTGAAGGAAGGCCTGAACGCAGATCCAGTGTCCCTTCGGCGGAGCCGACCGGCAAAGCAACAATGGTGCCAGAGAGCTCCGTGCCCGGCCGCGTACGCAGCGCCAACCTGATTTCGTCTCCGATATTCACATTTTGACGACTGGATTGCGGGAGGGAGGCTACAATGGCGAAATCCAATGGATCAATGAAGGTTATCGCACCTTGAAAAGTGGTGGCGCGGTTTCCAGGTCGTAGCGTAACAGCAGAAACGACACCATTTCCTGGTGAATGAACCTCTGTCTCTTCAAGACTCCATTTGGCTTGTTCCAACGCCATTTCAGCTTCGACAATTGCGGCGTCTCGACCATCTATAGTAGCAGCAATTCGACGCTCTAGTCCCTTCTTGCGCGCTTGAGCTGCTCGGATACTAGCGGCTAGTTGATCAATCGTTGCCACGGCTTCTTGAAGTTGAAAAGTTGTCGATGCGCCTCGTTCTTCTAACTGAAGGATATCATCGCGCCTCTTCTGTCCGAAGAGAAGCTGGACATTCAAAGACTCGATTTCTGCCTCGGCTGCGGCGAGGTCAGTCACCAATTGGTCTGCAGAAGACTTCGCCGTTTCTAGAGAAGCCTCAAGGCGTGATACTTCAGAGGCAAATACGTCAGGGTCAATTTTGAAGAGTAGATCGCCTTTGCTAACCGATTGATTGGCCTCAACAGCTACCTCGACAACTGTTCCCGATACGTTAGGTGTAATGTTTGTCTCAATCCCTTGAACTGAAACTGGACCAGTGGGTGTCGTGTGATTAAGAGCTCCTATTACTACAAGAGCAATCGCTGCTGCGCCAGCGTAGATAACCGTTTTCCAAAACCGGTTCCACGGGAGCCATTTAAGCTTGGAAAACACCAACCAAATCAAGCCGAAGTAAAGACATAAGACGATGAGCATCAATTAACCTCCGAAACAGCGCAAGTTCCCTATCGCACTTACAAACGCCAAAAAACTCGAACTATAAGGCATGGATGTCTCGAAACATATCGCCGTTCTCCCGATGCCAACAGCCTTCCAGGAAACCGCCTCGTTCAGGCAATTCTGAAAGTTCTCGTCCAGCTCAGTCCACTTATTCTAGGAAATAGTTTTAGTATCCACGCATTGGAGCAAACCCTCCGACTTCCAGTCGGACTGCTTCAGCGCGAAGAATCGTGCTATGACCTTACCCTCTGGAAAATGAGCCGCAGCCGGTCGGAAGGCTCATTTTCCAGAGGGTAAGGTCATGCAGTATGACACTGGCAAGCACTGCGTTTTCTACCACCGCTACCACATCGTCTGGTCGACGAAATACCGCTACAAGGTGCTGACCGGCCGGGTGCGCCTGCGGGTGCGCGACATCATTCGGCAGGTCTGCCGCGAGAACGAGGTCGACATCCTGCGCGGGGTGCTGTCATCCGATCATGTCCACATGTTCGTATCGGTGCCGCCGAAGATCGCCATTTCCGATCTGGTGCGCAGGATGAAGGGCCGTTCGTCCCACAAGGTGCAAAGGGAATTTCCCGCGTTGCGCAGGCGCTATTGGGGCCGTCGGTTCTGGGGCAGGGGGTATTTCTCAACCACCAACGGCGCCATCACCGAGGACATTGTCCTGCAATACCTCGAAAATCACATCGCCGATCCTACCGACGCCAGTCGGTAGTGGTTCAGTGACCGCGATGAAAACAAGGTAGGTGCTTATTTTTGCTGCTAAATTGTGATTTTGCCGCTCCCTGAAGCTAAGCCTGTCCAAAAGATCCGGTGGCATAAGTTGGGGAACGGTCCACTTACTCATCGTCCCCCGCCGAACTGGATGAAATTATCCAACATGGTTGACTTATAGCCAAAATACTTGGTCGAAACTGGCTTTCAGACTGTCTCCATAAGCGTGTCCGAAAGCACATCCTCGGAGAGCGCCCCCGGTGCGCCTATTGCGACAAGCCTTGTTTCGGGTTTGCGGTCACCCCAAGCACCATCCCGTGCGATGTCCATACGTTTTCCAACCACCTGAACAAGAATGCGATGATCTGGATCCTCCTCGCTGAAAACAAAACCCTTGAGACGATAAACGTCACCCGGAAGCTTCCGAATTGCACTCCTGAGAGAGGATAGGCTTATCGGGCGTTCAGCTTTCATCATAGTTGTTGAGAAGCTGTCTGAGTGATCAGAGTGATGACAACCACAATCTGGTCCATGTTCATGGTGATCAGGTATTTCCGTTTCGAGTTGTTCGGCGGCAAAGCGACCAACAGAAAGAAGTATGTCGAGTGGGACGTCTGCGTTTACAGCTTCGACCAGGCGATATCGACGGAAGCGAGATCCGAGCCAATCGTGCACCCTTTGAACAGCCGCCCTGTCGACGAGGTCGACCTTGTTCAAAATAACCATGTCCGAAAACGCAATTTGACGGAGCTTTAGTTCCATTTGTTCTGGTGCAGCAAATAGTTGTTCCGCGTCGACAAGACACATGAGGCTGTCCAAGCGGATCATGTCCCGAAACTTTTGATCTGTAAATGTCATCGCGATTGACGATGGATCCGACACTCCACTTGCTTCAAGGACGATGTATTCCGGTTTCTCAGGTCGGGCGAGAACGGCTTCCACGGTTTCGATCAGATCATCACGGATCGAGCAGCACACGCAGCCGTTTGCCAGACTCATTACGTCATCTTCCAAGCCAACCACGAGATCAGCATCTACATTAATGGATCCAAAGTCATTCACCAGGACTGCCACTCGTAATCCGTGATTACCGGTGAGGATGCGGTTCAGAAGTGTTGTCTTACCGGCTCCTAGAAAGCCGGTAAGGATCGTTACGGGGATCGCAGAAGTCGAACCAAATTCAATCATTGTTCGATCTCCTATCAGTCTTCATCACGCGAGCCGATTACATCCGAAACTTTGATGGTAAAGTCCTGCGGCCAGTCCCCGCCGGGTGCTCGGAAAACGTCAGTTGGGTAGTATTCGCGTGGATCGATCTCCATATCACGGTACTTCTGGTCTTGCTGATCTGCTCGGGTGAGTCTTGGGTTCGGTAATGTGATTTCATCCGGAAGCTCAATACGCCCGGCCTCGGCCGCCGCAGCCAGTTCACGAAATGGTGGCACTGTACCGGATTTTCCGGGCAGTGCAGCTTTCCTGTACCAGATTGCATCCTTGGTCACGTTCACAACGGCTACATCGAGACCCCATTGGAACAGACCGTCATAGTGGGCGCGAATACCAGCCAGCATTTCAGCGTCGATGTCTTCATCCTGGGTATAGTGTGTCACCATTCCCAAACGCGGCCTTGTGTCAGCAAAGAGCTTACCCACGGCATAGTGGGAGGTGTGATGCGTATCGATAGTGTAGTTAAAGAGATCTTGTGGGATACCGTATTTGTAGGTCATCAACTGACCAATATCCTGCCCCGACATTTCGGTTACAAAGACATCAACGCCTTCGCCGTATTTTCGTGAAAGCTCATCTGGGCGACCATCGCCGGTCCAAACAAAGCTCAGACCATTCCAATCGAGCCGATAACCAACCGCACCGTCCTTGGCATGACTTCGCGGCCAAGACCGAACAGTCACACCGTCTTCGTCATAAACAATACCACCTTCCTGGCGGAAATCGAATTCATTGACTTCGATCTCGTAGCCGTCCCCAATCGGGAAAACATCAAAGGCCTCCAGATGCCATTTGAGCATCTGTTGCATGCCTTTGACCATTCCAGCTGTGCCAAGCTCGGGCGTTCGACCTGACGGCCCATGGATGCGTAGTGGCGTGTAGCCACCCGACCAGGCACGGAAGGGGTAAATATACGGAATGTCGGCATAGTGGTCGACATGCAGGTGAGAGATGAAGATGTCGTTGATCAGCTGCCCCGGCACTTGCATGGCAATGATATTGCGCACACAACCGGATCCAAAATCGAAGAAGAACCTTTTTCCGTTACCCAGCTCGACCATAATACAGGTGCCCGCTTGATCTTCGCGCGGCGGATATGGTGTTGAGCCACAGAATGAGATTCGCATCTCATCTGGCCCCAACTCCTCACTCAGTGGAAAATAGTTCGCGTTTGAACCAGTCATGTACTTCGTAGGACGGAAGTACTCCGGCAAAGATATGCCGCCTGCGGGTCGACCTCCATATGGGTTTTTGAGTGTTTCTCCTAGAGGGCCGTCTCCTTCGTGGGCCTCGGCGCTTCCTGCCGCAAACCCAGCTGCCCCTGTCGCAGCCGCTCCAGTAGCCAAGCCCTTTAGAACACTCCGCCGCGACGGGTCTTCAATTTGGTCTGACGCCTGAGCCTGTTTGTCGTCCTGGTCTTTTCTATTGTCTTCCTTGGTCATGGATTGGTCCTCAGTTAAAAGTATCTCACAGTTTGCGCTTCAATATCCGGCGAAGCTCGTTGATGAGTTCAGATTTGATGTGGGCCCATTCGGCGCGCTCTGAGGCCGTGATCGATGCGTCTTTCGAAAACGCAGATGCTTTCTTCAGGTCTTCGATGACCTCGCCGAGAAGCGCGTCCGTTTCGATGCGCCTAGACAAAACATCGGAAAGTTCTGGAATTTCTTCAATCAGGTCCACCGTCACTGGAAAAATCCCGACACCCACTATCTATTCTCAAATCAAGATGAGTGCGGTTGACCGCAAAGGCCAAGTGAGTCACCGTGAGTTGGGGGTGAGTTGACATTGAACAAATCCAACGAATTGCTAATAAATCAACATGTTGGACAGCCTTCTCCGGAGCTCATCCGGGAAGCTCTGAGTCGAATTGTATCAAGCGACGGGTTTCAAGCTTCACCCCGACTCACGCAATTTCTCACCTACATAGTCGAGGAATCTCTATCTGGTCGAAGCAATCAGATTAGAGGTAAAGCTATCGCTGTTGAGGTCTATGGACGGCGCATAGATGGTACTGGTGGTCAAAACCTGGTTCGCGTTGAGGCTAGGCGACTGCGTCGTCTTTTGCATCAGTTCTACGAGGATCACTGGGACGGCAATGGAGTTCGCATCTTTGTTGACTCCGGCGGATACAAGCCGCGGTTTTCATACGTACCTACAAATGAAGATCGCACATCGAGTGCGTGGGACAGCGATGAGCCTGATGAGCGTCGGCGTTCGCTGAAACTGCTGCCAGCCGGACTGGGTGTTCTTGCATTAGTCGCTGTGTTTGGAATCTGGACGAGCCAAGATAACAGGGAGGTTGTGCCAACAACTCGATCCATCGAAGAAGCAGAACGTGTGGCGCTTGGTGAACAATCATTGACAAGACTCCAGGCTGCCAACCTTGCGGACCAAGCCCGAGGCATGTTTTTTCCCGTTTTTGATGTCAAACGTCAGCAAATAGCACTGGGAATGTTCCAGCACGCGATGGAACTCGACCCGGCTCTGTCTGATGGCTACGCTGGATCAGCGCAGGTCCTGGCGATCCTAGCAGTGTTGTCGCCGGATGAAGCACAAAGGGAGGATCTCTTCAACCAAGCCTCAGAAATGTCTGGAATAGGGCTTGAATTGTCCCCCGTCGATGCATGGGCAAACGGCGCAAATGGTTGGGTGCTGGCTGTCAAAAACCAGCCAAACGAGGCATTGAAGTACGCAAGAATGTCCGTCGAACTGGCGCCGAATGATGGCCATATTCTCGACCTTGCAGGTATCACCGCCATCTTGGCTAACGCCCCGGAACTTGCTGCCGAGGTTAGCAACCCGGAGAGGCCCAAATCTGGCTCTGGTAGGTTTGGTGCGAGAAACATCTGGGGCGTTTCGCAACTTATGCTCGGGAACTACGAAAATGTTGTTGAAGTCTTCCAGGGCGCACCAGCTGCCGGAGCGCCAGTCAGTGCTCCTTCGCTCTTATTCCAAGCCGTTGCGTACGATCAGTTGGGAAATTCAGAAGAAGCACGACGGCTCGTCGCTGAAATGCACGGGACATGGCCTGAGTTTCCGTCCGAGTTTCTCGCCGATAGGATTTTCCACAACGACGTCAATACGCGAAATATGATACAAGAGACATTGAGTAGATATCCGCCCGGGTAATGTCCTGGTTAGCGCCTCCAACCAAAGTTACATTTTCTTGCGCAGTCGATTTTCAACGCGTCCCTAGTTCATGCCACGGAAATGTTATCTGTTTCCAAAGGGTGGGTCCGCTTTGGGCTAAGAACAGTCATCTGACATATTCAGAAGGACATTGACGCAGTTCTAACGGCTTAGTGCCTGCCATGCGGACAAAGTAGCCGTTTGGTTTCGCCACTCACTGACTACCTTTCGTTGAAATGTAACTAAGACCTTTTGAAGAGCACTTTTCCATAAGTTGGGGGATGGCCCACTCACAAACCACCCCCCAGCCGCACTGGACTGCAATTGTCCAGGACGGTTGACTAAAACCCTTCAATTGCGGTTTCGACCTGGCCACAAAACTTATCAATATCGCGCTCAAGCATATCGCTTTCTCGGGTCTCATCTCTGACCGCAGATAGTTCATCTACAACAGCCAGCAAATCTTCTTCTGGAGCTGCCTCTGCGATGCGCACCAAAGCGCGAATAAGGGCGGCCGTTACGAGGCCATTACCCCGGGCAGCGCGTCTTAGAGCTGGCATAGAGTCGTGAAACAGTGCCTCAGCCGTGATGGACGGGTAAACCACCCGTACGTTTCCGTCATCATCCCGATACACACCCGTGCAGAGCTTTGACGACCACGCTCGAGCCAGAGACGCCGACAGTCGGTCGATGCAGACTATTGCGGTAAACGTGTCGTTGACACCCGGTGACAACGCCCGAAGTGCGATTTCAACGAGAAGATGGACAGAAAAGCGGATATCGCCATTAGGATCTCGCGCGGAGATTAACGGAGCTGCCGCTTGCACCAGATCATTAAGACTTTCGTCACTATCACCATAAACCTTGGCCAAAGTGTCCGATGGAACCATAAAGTCTCCTGGCTGCACATCAAAAACGACGACTGCTCCGGCTTCCTTGGCCGCACTCACTAGACCTTCGGTATTGATCGAATTCACATATCCAGTGCCCGAAGCCAAGACTTGGCGCTTGTCTCCCTCCTCAGGGACTGCCTCTGAAGATGGAGTATCTGCGCTGTTTTCGATTGCGGTGCTGACTTGGCGATCCAAGGCCCCAGAAATCCGCGCCGCCTCCTGATCAATGGTTACGCGCGTCGATACTGTATGAACGAAGAGCAACAGCAAAAGAACTGAGATGATCGAATAGACTATTCCAATCGCAACGGCCAAATTTACGGATGTGTCATCGCGTATCAGCCACAAGATCAACAAGCTGTATAAAAACGTCGCTCCAAGTGAGCCAACTGCAATCTGATTTACCCTGTCTTCGCCAAAACGCTGCAAGAGCCTGGGCCCAATTGATCCGGCTGCTAAGGTGTAGACCAGCAAAACAATGGAATAGACCATGACCAACGCGGACATGGATGCTGCCGAGATTGCGCTTAGTACATCGCTCGCAGTACGATTAGAAACGCTCAGCCAATCGGAAGCGGACCAACCCCAACTCGCGAGCGCTTGCTCCGTCTTGAAGACAATCCCAGCCACCAAAAGCCCTGAAAGACTAATGGCGGCAGGGATAGTTAGGAACCCACGAAAGTACCTCACTAATTCTCTAGGTGTTTGCATTCCTGTCTCCATTTACGACACGAGCTTTGTTCACAAACACAGCTCTACGAGAACCGGTCGGCCGCTTTTTTCAAAGCACTCTGCATATCGCCCCATGCAGCCTCGTAGCCCTTTTTGACATCTTCCCAGGCCTCGTCGCTAGTCGACTTCAAATCATTCAGTTGAGCCTCTGCGTCAGATCTTGCCTTGTAGAGCTTGCTGAGCTGCTCCTCGAGCTCGAGTTTGGCGTCCGCTTCGGCCACCTTCAGCTTGGCTTCGAGAACATCAATCTGGGCATTCCAACTATCCAGTTGCAGCTGTGCCTTTTTCTCGTACCCAACACGTGTCATCGTTTTTCCTTTCTTCGCAAACCTTGGTTCAAATCGAGGGGAGCCGCCAATTAGGCCGCAACAATTGCCTTGAGCATCCAGACAGCTTCCTCATGCTTCGCCATCCTGGCGTTCATCAGATCCTCTGTAGCTCCATCGCCATAACGGGCTGCGGTCGCGGTAGTCTCACGCAGGTTCCGAGCAATCGCTTCGTTGTCTGCGACCAATTGTTTGATCATGCCCTCTGCATCTTTAACCGTCTCTTCTTCGGTCAGCTTGGCTTGGCTAACCATGTCCGTGAACGAGATCGGTGCCACCTGACCCAACGCACGCACACGCTCGGCCAATTCATCCGCAGCTTCGAACAGGTCGCGATACTGACGCTCTGTTAGTTCATGGATCGGCAGGAATAGCGGGCCCACGACGTTCCAATGTGTGCCTTGTGTTTTCACCATCAGGACCATGGTATCGGCCAGTACTTCCGTCACCGCGTTGGCGATCCAGGCGTTCTTGTCGATGCCTGTGTCGTTGGTTTCTTCCTGAACTTCAGACTTTAAGACTTGCTGTATCATTTTCACTCCGTTTCGTTGCTTGCGGAGTAAACCTAAGAGCGATTCATAAAATTTCAAATAAAATCATATACTTAATTTAGGTATCCGACACATCATGGGGCGCTTCATGATCCTGGGTATCCGGCACAACATGCCAAGATTGATGTAGACACACAGGCCCATTGCCATACATGCTTGGAGTAACTGACGTAAGCTACTGAGGTCATGCCAGTGTCTGATCAAAATCGACCGCCAAAGCGCACGGAAAAACTGCAACTGATGCTCGACCTCGAAGAGCTTAAAGCCATTGATGATTGGCGGTTCGAGAACAGACTGCCATCCAGAGCGGCCGCCATTAGAGAACTCATCCGCCGCGGTCTGATTTCCAATGAGTTTGAGGAACCACCTACTGATGCGCCTTCCGGTGAGTTTCGTGTTGTGGACGAGTGAAAAGACTATTCGCAGAACATCCCAGCGAAGTCCCAGTAAGGTTCGCTGTATCGCGCGCTCGGTTTTTTTGGATACCGCATAATGCTCGATCTTCTTTCAAAGAAACTGTGTCCGCTTCGGGCTCGAGGACGAAGCCGCTCGCGCGGCAATGGCGCTTGTGGCTGATGTTTCGCATTTTTCCTGACGTCGCGCATTTTGTGAACTGACGAACCTGTCTGACGATTGAGGCTTTCTCAGTCGACACAGGAGGTTTCAATGACAGAGGAGAGAACAACCCCGCTTCGGGAGCGGATGATCGAAGATATGCGCATTCGGGGTCTGGGGCACCAATCTCAGCGGGCGCACATCCGGGCGGTGAAGGATTTCGCCGGGTTTCTGGGGCGGTCCCCCGATACGGCGACAACGGAAGAGCTTCGCGCATACCAACTTCACATGACGGATGCCGGGGTTACGCCCTCGGTCTACAACTCGCGCATTACCGCCCTGCGCTTCTTTTTCTCGATGACCTGTGGTCGCGAGGAGATGAAGCGATACATGCAGTTCCGCACGCAGCCGCGCAAACTGCCCGCGGTGCTCAGCGCCGAGGAAGTTTCCGAGCTTCTGGCGGTGGCACCCGGGCCCGGGCTCAAGTACCGCGCCGCGCTCAGCATTTCCTACGGTGCAGGTTTGAGAGCTTCCGAGGTTTGCAATCTCACGACTGGCGATATCGATAGCGACCGGATGCTCATCCATGTCGTGCAGGGCAAGGGGCGGAAGGACCGCAAGGTCATGCTGTCGCCCGATCTGCTCAGTCTTCTGCGGGACTACTGGTGCGAGGCCCGGCCCGAAGGATGGCTGTTTCCCGGCAAGCCGAAGATCAACCCGATCTCGCCCCGTCAATTGAACCGGGCATTCACATCCGCCAAGCGCATGGCCGGGATCAACAAACCCGCGACGCTACATACCCTCAGGCACAGTTTTGCAACCCATCTGCTGGAAGCGGGGACGGATGTGCGGGTCATTCAGGTGCTCCTGGGCCATGCCAAGCTGACAACCACCGCCCAGTACACCAAAGTCGCCACCAAGATGATCCGGGACACCACCAGCCCGTTTGAAGCGCTCAAACAACTGAACCTTCAGACCCGGAAGAAGCGACCGGGGTAAGGCGCGAGCCTTGCCCCGCGCGAGGCTGGAGATCGCTGACATATTCCGCAGATACGGCCCCGCGTGGCGGCAGGCCAATGCAGGGCATATCAGCCTGAGCCAGCTCAAGGTGATGTCGGCCATTGAGGCTTGTCGAACAGAGGCGCTCGGCGGGCATGTGGCCGCTTGCACCAAATGCTGCCATCAGCACATCGCGTATAACAGTTGCAAGAACCGGCACTGTCCCAAGTGTCAGGGACCAGCCGCGCGCGATTGGATGGCCGCGCGGGCCGAGGACCTGCTGCCGGTCGAGTATTTCCACGTCGTCTTCACTCTGCCAGCCGAGATTGCGCGGATCGCCCTCTGGAACAAACGGGTGGTCTATAGCCTGCTATTCAGGGCATCGGCGGAAACGGTGATGACCATCGCCGCTGATCCCAAGCGTCTTGGCGCCCGCATTGGCATGACCAGTGTGCTGCACACATGGGGATCAGCGCTCACGCACCACCCCCACATCCACATGATCGTGCCCGGTGGTGGGCTGTCGCCCGAAGGCCACCGATGGGTCGCGTGCAAGCCGGGTTTCTTCCTGCACGTGCGGGTTCTGTCACGGCTGTTCCGCCGCCTGTTTGTCGAAGGGCTGATGGCGCTGCATAGGACCGGTCAGCTTGCCTTATTCGGAGATCTGGCTCGATTGGTGGACGCTGATGCCTTTTCCAAATGGCTGTCCCCGTTCCGAAAGTGCGAATGGGTGGTCTATGCCAAACCGCCCTTCGGCGGACCCGAAGCGGTACTGGCCTATCTCAGCCGATACACGCACCGTGTCGCGATCTCGAACAACCGCCTTGTTAGTGCCAGTGCCGACACCGTGTCGTTCCGATGGAAGGACTACCGCATCAAACGGGGTGACCGCATGAAGGTCATGCGGCTCGACACAAACGAGTTCATCCGCCGGTTCCTGATGCATGTCCTGCCAGACGGTTTCCATCGCATCCGTCATTACGGGCTGCTCGCCAGCGGCACCCGCAAGCGCAATATCGCGAAGATCCGCACATTGCTCGGTGCGGAACCGACCAGGCAGGACGATGCACCCACGACCGAGATCGTACCGCTCACCCTGCGCGAGCCATGCCCGGATTGCGGCGGGCCGATGCGCATCATCGAGACATTCCGGCGCGGCGAGGTTCCGCGATCTCGCGCCCCGCCGAGAAGGCGGGCTGCATGACAGAACGCCTGTTCATCCAACCCATCCCAAACCGGTTGGCTCCGCCACACCGATCCGACCGCCTTGTGCTCGGCGCTCCGATAGGTCGAACACACCGTGCAATTCCGCTGTCACAAGAAGCAAGTACATCCAGAAGGAAATGCCCCGGTGCGGAAACCGCCGGCTTTGCCCTCTATCGGCAGGAACCAATTGCGGCCTCGCCTCCAACCGAAAACGCGCTTTCCCCATAGGTCGCGCCAAGACCCCGCGGCTTCCTCCCTGAGAGATTTTCCAACGCGGGCCACGGTCGGCCCCAGTCCAAACCTTGCACTCTGGCCCGCATCAGAAAATCTTCATCGATGCAGTCGTTCTCTGCTGTTTGCATAATTGGCTGGTCGCAGCCCGCAGCGGACGTTTACAAGGAGACTTTGCTGTTTCGTAGTACGCAACTAATCCGTCGTTTGTCGAATCTCTTGAGACGAAATCGCAAATGCGTGTTAGCTCCAGACTATGGCAAATACATCTGCTAAAGATCGACCGTCCATCCCCCACGCAGTTGCGGTAATAGGCGTCCTTATTGCTTCGATCTGTTTCGGATTGGTTCCCTACTTCAGCCGCAGTCTAACCGAGCAGGGTGTAG
>NZ_JBXWQZ010000046.1:0-37265 GCF_059612645.1 Ruegeria sp. YKSF131
TGAACTGCCTGAAACGCTTCTGTAATCTGGCCAATATCGGCAAAAACTGGATGCAAGACCCAATGCGAAATAACTTTCCGGCCGTATTTTTTTTGGCGTTGTGGGCCATTTTCCTGAGCGTTCCCACTGGTGCATTGGCGCAGACGTCCTTGATTCCCGGATATTCTTCCGGGTCGGGTAGTTCGTCCGGGACCGACAAGGAAAGTGATTTGGCCGCTGCAATCCGTGCTGCCAGCGATGCAGGCGCGAGTGTCATTGTCATCGACAGTGCCGGTCAGGTTGTGACAACGGCAGGTGGAAAGGATGCAGGTTCGGGGGGCGCGGACAGCGATTCGAGCAACCCGATGGGTGACGGTTCGCAGCTGATGAAGGCGCAAGAGCGGTTCTCGAAATTCCGCGAGTCGATGAATTCCCGTCTCGAGGCGCTGCCCTATTCTATTTTTGAAGTACAGTACATCCTGCGCCAGACCAGCCCAGATGGCCGTATCCAGACCTATGTCGAGGTGTTGGGCTGGAATATCCTGTTCCTGTTACTTGGGCGGTGGCTGTCGATCGAGATTTACGGGAAACGGTTCGCGCGCCGCTGGGTGGTGGCGCGGATCAAGGACGAACCACAGGGTTATCGGGAAAAGATGCCGTTCCTGCTGTTCCGGTTCCTGATGGGGATCGGTGCTACGGTCTTTGCAATGATCATGGCTTTGATCGTCGGGTATCTGATCTTTGGCGAGGCCGAGGATATCTCGGTCCAGTTCACGATCACCGCCATCTTTACGGCTTTTTTCCTGTCGCGCACGGTGTCGGACCTGTGGCGCATGGTCCTGTCGCCTTATCTGAGCCAATATCGATTACCGCCCTTTTCGGACAAGAATGCGCGCAGGCTGTACATCTGGGCGTCCGTGCTGGCGACCTATGATATTTCGGTCGTCCTGTTTTCCACCTGGGTCGCTGATTTTGGACTGAACTACAACGTCTACGCCATGGTGTATGGCGGTCTGACGATGCTGGGCGCGCTGGGTAATATTCTGATGATCCTATTCAACGCCCGTGCCATCTCGCACGCGATCCGGGGTGGGCGGGCATCCGAACAGGTGTCTTGGCTGCTGCGGTTTGTGTCATTTGGCTGGGCGCCGGCATTGATCATCTATGTCGTGTTCAGCTGGTTCCGTCTGGCTGTTGATCTGGCGCTGGAGCATCCGACACCGCTGCCGTTGATTGCAAGCAGCTATCTGATCTTCATGTCCGTGGTCGTGGCCTATGGTGCAATGAACTACCTGCTGGAGCGGTATTTTGACCGCTCGCGCATGATTAGCGAAATAAACGGGGAAGCCGAGGCAGCGGATGAAGGCGTCATGGCGGCGGATATACCCGAGGCTGAACAGCCGAAGCAGCATCTTCTGACTTATGAAGACCTGGCCCGCCGGGTAGCCGGAATTCTGGCTTTCGTGCTCGGGGCTTATGCGCTTGTCGTGATATGGTACCCGAACGCGGACTGGAGCGAGGATCTGCCGGTAGAACGTGCGCTGGATGTGATGGTCGTCCTGTTTATCGGGTACATCCTGTTTCATTTCTTTCGGATCTGGATCGACAGCAAGATCGCTGAAGAATCCGACGATGGCACCGAGGTTGAACTGGGCGACGAAGGCGGCGAAGGCGGGCAAAGCCGTCTGGCAACGTTGTTGCCACTTTTCCGGGGCGCAATTCTGGCTGTTGTCGTGGTCACGATCGTACTAATTGTCCTGATGGAACTGGGTATCAATGTCAGCCCGTTGTTTGCGGGTGCCGGTGTGGTTGGTCTGGCCGTGGGTTTCGGGTCGCAAACGCTGGTGCGCGACATTTTTTCCGGCGCATTCTTCCTGCTGGATGATGCGTTCCGGAAAGGGGAATATATCGACATTGGGGATGTGAAAGGGACGGTCGAGAAAATCTCGGTCAGGTCCATGCAACTGCGTCACCATCTGGGTGCGCTGAACACCATTCCCTTTGGCGAGATCAAAGTGCTGACTAACTATTCGCGCGATTGGGTGATCATGAAGCTGCCGCTGCGCGTGACCTATGACACCGATGTCGAGAAGGTTCGCAAGTTGATCAAGAAATTGGGTCAGGAACTGTTGGCCGATCCCGTAATCGGAGACAATTTCATCCAACCGCTGAAGTCACAGGGCGTGATCGAGATGCAGGATTCAGCGATGATCATCCGGGTCAAGTTCATGACGAAACCCGGCGACCAGTGGCTGGTTCGCAAAAAGGTCTATCAGGACATTCGCGAGCTGTTCGCGCGAGAGGGGATCAAGTTTGCGCATCGCGAGGTCACTGTAAGATTGGCAGATGGCAAAGAGGCGGAAGACCTGACACCAAAACAGCGTGAGGCCGTGACAGGGGCTGTTCAGGCCGCAATTGACGAGGACTATCTGGACGATATCGGGCCGGATGGCGACGACCGGTAGAGAGTCCCGCCGCCGCTTTGTGTTGAGTCTCGGATGAGGTGCCCCGAAAGCGTGAGGTCAGTTGGAAACGAAGGGCCAGACCGGGTCAGATGTGCCCAGTTTCGACGCCGGTAAATCCCATTGCAGCACAGTTTCACCGAGGCTTAGCGCTGGTTTGAGGCGGTGCCCCGGTCCCCAGCCCGAGGCTTCTGTTGAAGGGGAGTAATCCGTGGGCATCGGGCGAATGGGCTCAGCCTCGACGTCGTCTTTGCCGAGAATCGCCAAAAGCTCGGCGGTGCGGGCAAGGGACAGATGCGCATGCATGATGGAATTGCCCGACGCGGCCTCGGCCAATGCGGAAAGGACGGCGGCGGCCATCAGGTAGCCGGTTGCGTGGTCCAAAGCCTGAACCGGCAATGGCGTTGGTTTGTCTGCGTCAGCCCAACCCATGCCCGTATGCGCAATTCCCGCGCTCATCTGCACAAGGCTGTCAAAGCCGCGCCGGTTCGACCAGGGGCCTTGCCAGCCATAGGCATTCAGCGTCACCTCGACCCTGTTCGGAGCCAGTTCATCGCGCTTAGCACGGGTCAGGCCCAGCGCGTCCAAAGCGCCGGGCCGGTACCCGTGCACGAATACATCGGCCTGGGACAAAAGCTCTTGCAGCCGTTCCATTCCATTGGTCGATTTCAGATCGAGATAAGAGCAGTGTTTGCCTAGTGAAATGTCAGGGATCACACCGGGTTCGTCCCAACCGGGCGGATCGATCCGCAAAACCTCGGCCCCGAAACCGGCCAATGTGCGTGTCGATACCGGACCCGCCAGAACGCGTGTCAGGTCAAGAACGCGCAACCCGGCAAGAGGTCTTGCAGAGGTTGCCTGCGGCCTCTCGCGCAGCTTGACGTACCGGGGGCCTTGCCAACCAATCAGCGGGTCGCGCGATACAGCGCGGCCCTGCGGATGTTCAAGCCATTCGGTCCGGCTGCGCATGGCAGCGGCCACGCCGCCTTCGGCCACAATATCGGTTTCCAAATCGGATATGGCCCGGGTTCTGACGGCTTTTGCCACAGCGTCACGCTCTGGCAGCGTTCCAAGAACCTTCATCGCTGCCGCGCGATGGCGTGGCAGGTTGGTGTGCAACCTGATCCACCCATCAGAAGCCCTGTAATCCCCCGCGACCGAATCCCAAAGGTTCGGCATTTCCCATCCATCAGGCTTGAAGGAATAGCCGAACCACAAGGATGCCAGCCGATGGTCGACGACGATCTCGGGTGCTTTCTGGGTCAGGTTCAGCGCCTGCATAAAGCGGGACATCTCTTGCCCAACGGCTGCAAAGCTGGCCGTCGCCAGTTCGGAAACGGCAAAAGCACTTGGCAGAGCGCCTGTGCCGACCCTGCGATATCGGTCGGCAGCCGGAAGGGTGGCAAGAAGGCTCATTGCTGATAAGGATCCAGGCTGTCGCGCAACCCGTCACCCAGGAAGTTGAAGGCCAGTACGATCACGATGATCGGCAGCATCGGGATTGCTGTCCAGGGATAGATCTCGATCGATGCGAGGTTTTGCGCGTCATTCAGCATCACTCCCCAGCTTACCGCTGGTGCACGAAGGCCCAGTCCAAGAAAGCTGAGCGCGGTTTCCCCAAGGATCATTGCCGGGATCGACAGAGTGGCAGATGCAATCAAATGAGACATGAAATTCGGCAACAAGTGCTTGCGGATCACCCGGCCCGAGCTTGCGCCCATCATTTCTGCGGCCCGTACATATTCTTCCTCGCGCAGGGACAGGAACTTGGCACGGACCGAACGCGCCAGCCCGGGCCAGTCGAGGATGCCGAGGATGATCGAAATGATGAAGAATACGGCAACCGGGCTCCAATTCGAAGGCACGGCGGCAGACAGTGCCAGCCACAGCGGCAATTCCGGCAGCGAGCGCAGGATTTCGATGACCCGGTTGATGACCCAGTCGATGCGCCCACCGAAATAACCCGCCATCGAACCGAACAGGATACCCAGAAAGAACGATACCGAAATACCGATCAGACCCACGGTCAGCGACAACTGCGCGCCATAGAGGATGCGGCTGAAGATATCGCGCCCCAACCTGTCGGAACCCCACAGGAACAAAGTGGCACCATCCGGCGCGCAGAAAAGATGCGTATCTGTCTTGATAAGACCTGCAAGTCGATATTCGGATCCTTCACAGAAGAACCGGATCGGGCGCGGGTCATCAGTGTCAGGGACGAACTTCCACTGGAAGGTTTCCAGATCCGCCTCGGCGACGATTGGAAAAACATGGGGGCCGATAAAAGCGCCGTCGTAAAACCAGTTCACGGATTGTGGTGGCGCGTACAGATGCTCTCCGTTCCGGTCATTAGGGCCATACGGCGCGATGAAACCGGCAAACGGCAGCATTAGATAGCACAGCAGCAGGAAGATACCCGAGATCAGGCCCAGCTTATGTGTGCGGAACTTGCGCCAGACCAACACCCAGTTTGGGGCATCCAGATCGGCGCGTTCCAGTTGCTGTATCGATGCCTGCGGATCAAAAGGCGCGTCATCGACGTAGCGATTGTCAGGACGTTCGGTCATGCTTCGCGCCCCTCATACCGTATGCGGGGATCCAGCATGACCAGCAGAATATCCGAGATCATCGTGCCGATAAGCGTCAGCAGCGCGACAAACATCAGGATGAATGCGGACAGGAATTGATCCTGCGTTTTCAGTGCTGTCAGCAAAGTCGGCCCGATGGTTTGCAAGCCCAGAACGACTGAAACCAGAACCGATCCTGACACCATTGATGGCAGAAGGTTACCGATGTCCGCAACGAACGGGTTGAATGCCACGCGCAACGGATATTTTGTTAGCATCCGCGACGGGGCCATGCCCTTGGCAATGGCCGTTTCCACATAGGGCTTCCCCAGTTCGTCGAGCATATTTGCCCGCAGGCGCTGCATCATCGCCGATGCGCCCGAGGTTCCGATGACAAAAGTCGGAACGATCAGGTGGATGAGAATGGATTTCATCTTGTCCCAACTCAGCGGCTGACCTTCGAATTGGGGGTCCATCAGACCGCCGATAGGCAGGTTGAAATACCGATGCCCGTAGTAGAACAAGATCAGGGCCAGCAGGAAGTTTGGGGTCGCCAGCCCCAGATAACCCACAAAGGCCGAGGTATAATCAATCCACGTCCGTGATCGCGCCGCAGCAATAACACCCAGGGGAAGGGCAACGGCATATACAAACAGGATCGCGGCAAGGTTGACGACGACCGTCAACCAAAGCGTGTCGCCTACAATCTCCGATACAGGCCGGTCGAACTCAAAGGACCAGCCGTAATTGCCTTGGATCAGACCTGAAAATCCGTGTGGTCCCGGCCAGAAGCCTATCCAGATCAGGTACTGTTCCCACATAGGGCGATCCAGAGCGTACTCGGCGCGCAGAAACTCGGCCTTGGCGACACCCGCTGACTGGCCCGAGGCCTGAAGCTCGGCAATCTGGTTGCTCAGGTAATCACCGGGCGGCAGGTTGATGATTATGAAGATCAGGACCGAGACCACCAACAATGTCAGCAGCATCGTGAAAAAGCGATACACCGCATAGCGCAGCATGACCATTTAGCTGCTCCTGCTTAGTCGGCGAAAAAGAACTCGTCCGGGCGGTGAACGCCGAAATGCGCACCGGGCTCCCATGCCCACATGGCCTGTTCCGGCACATTGCGCAGACGGTTCGACACGACAATGGGTTGGGGTGCTCCGTTCAGGATACCAATGGCATAAAGCTGATCGGCGTGGATTTTAAGCATTTCCGTCCAGATTTCCTTGCGTTCGTCGTCCGTTGTGGCGACCTCCCAGTTATGGGCCAGTTGCATCAGACGTTCTGCCTCGGGCATGTCGGGGGCTTCCCCGGCTTCACCACCTGTCTGGTAGAACTGGCCCCATTTTGGCCAGGCCAGGAATACCTGATCGGTGGGCGCCAGATAGGTTGGAGACGTGTGTGCCTGCGGGATGCCGTCATCCCATCCATACCAGACCGATGCCATCGAGTTGCCGGCAAACACCCGGTTGCGCAGGATATCGCGATCCAATGGGCGCATGACCAGCTTGACCCCGATCTCACGCCAGGTGTCGGTGACGATTTGCAAGGCGTTTTCAACCTCTTGCCGCTCACCAGCAGTTTCGATCACCAGTTCCATAGGACGGCCATCCGGTAACAGACGGACACCGTTCTTGTCGCGCTCGGTCAGGCCGACCTCATCCAGCAACGCATTGGCCTGGCCGACATCGTAACTGGCCCAGGCGGTGGCATTCCTTTCATCGTAAAAGGGCGAGGCAGGCAGAACCGACATTGCACCGGGGTGCGCAAGCTTGAAATACAAAGCCTGGTTGATTGTCTCGCGGTCGATGGCAAGGGAAAGGGCGCGCCGCACACGGACGTCACGCAACACTTCGCGCCAGGCGTCATCCTCGAAATTGAGGTTCGGATAGATCGCGATTTGCGATGCAACGCCGGTTTTCCACAGTAGTGTCTTGTAGCCGCCTTGCGCCTCGCCTTTTTTCAGGATGGAAGCGTCGCGGAAATCCAGGCCCCGACCTTGCAGGTCGCTTTCCCCTGCATTGGTTTTGGCGGCAACCAGACCGGGGGCAACGATCTCCATCTCGACCACATCGATATAGGGCAGCTGAACCCCTTTGCTGTCGATACGGTGGTAATAGGGGTTACGTACGAAATTGTGGCGGATTTTCTTGCCGGAACTTGCGTTCAGCCACGGTTGCAACGTGGGCAATTCGTGATTGTCGAACTTGTACAGGTTGTCGAGCTTGTTGTGCAGCGCGGCCCAGCTTTTGACGCGGGCATCGTCGACCAGAAAGGCAAGTTCCTCGGGGTCGGCATATTTCTCGTGATATCGTTTCAGGAACGCTGCGGGACGATAGATAAAGGGCGGTCTTGCCTGAGCCAGCGATTGTAGAAAACCCGGGTTAGGGTTCTCCCATTCGAAAATCACAGTGGTTTCATCCGGGAAGGTAACGGTGGGTGATTTGCCTTCGACTATCAGAAAATCCGGCGGGCCTGACGGGCTGAGCAATTTGTTGTTGGCAACGTCTTCCCACCAATAGCGGAAATCTTCCGACGTAAACGGAGAGCCGTCGGACCATTTGTGCCCTTCGCGCAGTTTCAGGGTGAACTTGCGGCCGTCTTCGTTTTCAAACGACGCCAGCAAATCGGGGATAATCTCGTAGTTCTGGTCGAAACCGACCAGCCGGGCATAGCCATAGACAACCATCTGGCGAATATCTTTGGAGCGCGTGATCATGGTGCGCAGGGTGCCGCCCTGTTTGCCGAATTCGCGACCCTTTGCTGCCAGATCGACAATCAGTGGGTCCTTGGGCAGGCGCTCCTGAACGGGAGGCAGATTGCCCGCTTCTACTTCCGCGTTCCAGAACGCGCTTTCCTGCGGCGTCGGGATCGTCTCGGCCGTGGCGGGCAGCATCCCGATGAACGCCAGCGAAGCGGCCAGGATCAGGGGGCGAGTGGTCTTAAACATGGCAACGTACCTTATGGCCCGGTTCCAATTCCACCAATGAGGGTATCACGGTGTCCGAGAAACGAAAGGCTTCATCCCAACTGTCCGGCGCGCCGGCGCCCAAGGAAACCACTTGCAGGTCGATCGGGCGATTGATGTCGGGTTCGGGTTGAGCGGCAATCAGCGCTTTGGTGTAGGGGTGGCGCGGATTGTAGAAAAGAGTTTCGGGTGGTGCTTGCTCGACGATCAGGCCTCGACGCATCACGGCAACTTCGTCGGCGATCCGTGCGACCACAGCCAGATCGTGCGAGATGAACAGATAGGACAGATTCAGGCTATCCTGCAGATTTTCCAACAGGGTCAGAATCTGCCCCTGTACCGATACATCCAGCGCCGAGGTGGGTTCGTCACACACGATGAGCTGCGGGTCGAGCATCATGGCGCGGGCTATCGACAGACGTTGCCGCTGGCCCCCCGAAAAGGCGTGTGGATAGCGTTTCAGCATGTCGGCTGTCAGGCCGACGCGCTGCAACATCTCGGCGGCCTTGTCGCGCTGCTCGGCGGTTGTTCCGATGCGGTGAATTTCCAGCGGCTCAGTCATCGCGTCCTGAATGCGCATCCGCGGGCTGAGCGAGCTGTAGGGATCCTGAAACACCATCTGCGCATTGCGCTGAAACGCCGTGCGCTGGGCGCGGGTCATGTTGTGCACCGTGACGGGATCGGCATTCGGCGCGGTGCGAAACAGGACTTCTCCGCCGGGATCGGGCAGTTCCGCACCCAACGCGATCCGCGCGGCTGTCGTTTTACCTGATCCGCTTTCACCGACAATGGCCAGCGTCTTGCCACGTGCAAGATTCAGATCGACCCCTTTGCACGCATAGATTTCCTTGTCGGCCTGCCACCCTTTGCTGGACCGCATCGTGTAGGTCTTTGAGACGCCCTTCATCTGAAGGATCAGATCGTCGTCCGGCATCGGTATGCCCACAGCAGCCTGATCTGGAATTTCCGGCGCAGCATCAAACAGTTGTTTGGTATATGGATGCGCCGGGGAGGTCAGGATTGGTGCGGCCGGGCCAGCCTCCATGATGCGGCCCTTGTGCATGACCACAACCTGTTCGGCCATGTTGGCAACCACGCCCAGATCATGGGTCACCAGAATAAGCGCCATGCCAGTCTCGCGCTGCAATTCCTTGATCAGCCCCAGAACCTGAGCCTGAGTGGTCACATCCAGCGCGGTGGTTGGCTCGTCCGCGATCAGCAACTCGGGTTTGGATACCATGGCCATCGCAATCATGGCGCGTTGGCGCATTCCGCCCGACAGCTCGAACGGGTAGGAGTCATAGGCGCGCTGCGGATCTGGAAAACCCACGCGCTCGAACTGCGTCAGGACCTTTTTTCGCGCTTCAGACTCGGAAAGCCCACGATGCAGCCACAGGACTTCACTGACCTGATTCCCAATCTTGTGCAGAGGTGACAGTGATCGCATTGGTTCCTGAAAGATCATCGAAACGCGATTGCCACGAATGCCGCGCATTTCCCGTTCGGTGACCGCTGTCAGGTTACATGTGCCCTTGGAATCATTCAAAGTTATCGTGCCGCTGCGTATCTGGGCCGTTCGCGGCAGAATCCGCAAGACGGCCCGGCACGTGATGGTTTTACCCGATCCCGATTCACCGACCAGCGCCAAGGTTTCCCCTGGTTTGACATCAAAGTTCACATCCGCGACCACGGAACTTCCCGCACCAAAGCCGATGCTGAGGTCTCTGACGCACAACAACGCGCTCATGCAGGCTTTCCAACCGTTTGGCCGCTTGGTGACATCGGTCGTTTCAACTCCCCGTGATTTTTTCGCCAGTGTCGCGCGGTTCCGCCTGTCTAGTCAAACCCGTTCTTGGGCTGAAATGTCGCGAAAATGTGAAACTTTGGGCTTCGTCGCTACACAAAGTCTTGAGAATTTGTCATCTAAGGCGGCGTCGGGGGCATCTATGCTTTCGATTGGTATCAAGGAGATATTTACCGGTGTCCAAGAATCAAAGCCGTCTGGACTTGTTTATCGATCGAATGGTGTCACAGCGCGCCTGTCTGGATCACGCGATTGCGCAAACGGCAGGCATGGCAGGTCCGGTGTTTGAACTGGGTCTGGGCAATGGGCGCACCTATCATCATCTTGTGCAGCATATCGATGGACGCCCTGTCTTTGTGTTCGAACGCGCGGTGGCTTCGCACCCCGATTCAACCCCGCCCGAGGATCGGGTGATCTTGGGAGATGTGCGCGAGACGCTGCCAGCGGCGGTCGACAGGTTTGGACCGACAGCAAGCCTGATCCATGCAGATCTTGGGGGGCATAATCGCGAAAAGAACGACATCTTTGCGCGGCTTGTTTCCCCGTTGATCGAGCCCTTGCTGGCATCGGGTGGATTAATGGTATCAAGCGACCGGATGTATTTCGAGCGGCTGGAGGAAATGCCGTTGCCCGAGGGTGCCGTCGAAGGGCGCTGTTTCATCTATCGGCGCTGACCAGAGAGAAGGGGCTTGCATGATATTCTACGATTGCTCTACGGCCCCAAACCCGCGCCGTGCTCGCATGTTCATCGCGGAAAAAGGGTTGGACATCGAAACGCACGAAATCTCGATTGCTAAGGGCGCGCAGTTGAGCGCTGAGTTTCGTGCAGTGAACCCCCGGGCCACAATCCCGGTTCTGGTAACGGATGAAGGCGCAGTCCTGACCGAAAATCTTGGCATCGCCGCGTATCTTGAAGCGCGTTTCCCCGAGCCGTCCTTAATGGGCCGTACCGCTGATGAAAAAGGGTTGGTCTTGATGTGGAACGCAATTGCCGAGCAGCAGGGCGGTGCGCCCATCGCTGAGGCTTTGCGCAACAGCCACCCGGCGTTCAAAGACCGTGCTATTCCCGGCCCGGTTAACCATGCGCAGATCCCCGAACTGGCGCAGCGTGGGCGCGAGCGGTTTGCGTCGTTTTTCGAGCTGCTGGAGGCGCGGCTGATGCAAAGCGCGTATGTCGCTGGCGATGTATTCACTCTGGCGGATATATCCACTTTTGTTTTTGTCGATTTCGCGCGCGTCATAAAGATGCGGATACCGGACGGCAATACGAACACGCAGGTCTGGTTTGAAAGCGTGAAAGCCCGCCCAAGCGCGCAGCTTTAGGTTTGCAAAGCAATAGGTAGAGTTCTCTCACTCCGCACTGTACAGAAATGTCTAGACAGAACTGAACAGTGCTACTAGCGTCTTCCCAGATTCTGTTCAGGGAGGTCGGGATGAAATTCCAATATCGCGTAGTGGTCATTGGTGGGGGCGTCGTTGGTGCCTCGGTTCTGTATCATCTGGCCAAATTCGGCTGGTCGGATGTGGTCATGCTGGAAAGGCGGCGGCTGGCTTCGGGATCGTCATGGCACGCGGCGGGCGGCATCCATGCCCTGAACGCGGATCCAAACATGGCCTCGTTGCAGGCCTACACAATCGACCTGCTGAGTGAGATCGAAAAAGAATCGGGCCAGAATATCGGTTTGCATATGACCGGTGGCCTGACTTTGGCCGGTACGCCTGAACGCTGGGAGTGGTTGCAGGCCAATTACCGCATCTTCCAGTCCATCGGTATTGACGACTGCGAGTTGCTGACCCCGCAAGAGGCACAGAGACGCTGCCCGATCATGTCAACCGACGGTGTTTTGGGCGCGATGTGGGCGGATCGCGAGGGGTATATCGATACAACAGGTACTGTTCAGGCTTATGCTACTGCGGCCAGGAAACGTGGTGCCGAATATTATGAGGAAACCAAGGTCGAGGAATTGATCCAGACGGCGGATGGCTGGCAGGTGGTGACCGATAAGGGCACGATCACCTGTGAACATGTGGTCAACGCGGCCGGGCTCTGGGCCAAGCAGGTTGGGCGCATGGCAGGGGTAGAGCTGCCAGTCTCACCGTTGAAGCACCACTATCTGATCACGGACACGGTGTCCGAAGTGGCGCAGGCGGACTTCGAGATGCCGATGACCGTGGACCTCGAAGGGTTCACCTATATGCGGCAGGACCAGAAGGGCGTTCTGGTGGGGATCTACGAGGTCGATCACGAACACTGGGCGATGGATGGCGCGCCGTGGAACTATGGCGAGGAACTGTTTCAGGAACAGCTTGACCGGATCGAGAACGAGCTGACATTGGGCTTTGAGCGGTATCCGTCGATCCAGAACGTGGGCATCAAGACATGGGTCAATGGTGCTTTCACGTTTTCACCGGATGGTAACCCGCTGGTTGGTCCGGTTCCGGGTAAACGAGGGTATTGGACGGCCTGTGCGGTCATGGCAGGGTTCCTGCAAGGTGGTGGCGTTGGGAAAACACTGGCCGAATGGATGATCCATGGCGAGCCCGAAGCCGATGCCTGGCCGATGGATGTGGCGCGCTATGGGGAATTCGCACAGAACAAGCGGTATATCCGTGAAACCACTGGCCAGTTCTATTCGCGCCGCTTCGTGATGACCTACCCGAACGAACAATTGCCTGCGGGTCGCCCGCTAAAGATGGCTCCGGCGCATGACGCGATGACTGAGGCCGGATGCAAATGGGGCGTCAGCTGGGATCTGGAGGTGCCGCTGTATTTCGCACCCAAAGGGTTCGAGGAAACGCCGACGCTCAAACGTTCGAACGCGCACGACATCGTGGCGGCTGAATGCAGAACCATCCGTGAGGGCGTGGGCCTGATGGATATCACGGGCTTTTCCCGCTTTGAGGTTTCCGGTCCCAATGCCAAAGCGTGGCTGGATAACGTTATGGCTTCGAAACTACCCGCGCCGGGTCGTGCCAAACTGGCGCCGATGCTGGGCGAAGACGGGCGGCTCAAAGGCGATCTGACCGTGTTGAACTGGGGCGATGGCACCTGGTGGATCATGGGCAGCTATTACCTGCGCGCCTGGCATATGCGATGGTTCAACGATCATATGATGGATGGGGTCACCGTCCGCGACCTGGGAGAGGAGTATTGCGGGTTTGCCGTGGTCGGACCGAAATCGCAGGCGGTGGTCGAGAAACTGGCCGAACAGGATATCTCAAACCTGAAATTCATGGGCTGCGGTGATTTCGACATCGGCCTGGTCCGTGCCCGCGTGGCCCGCATGTCGGTGACCGGCGAAAAAGGGTATGAAATCAACTGTCGCTATGGCGATCACATCAAGCTGCGCCGCATTTTACTGGAAGAGGGTTCAGAAGAGGGAATCCGCGAGTGCGGTTTCAATGCGATGCTGTCAACGCGGCTTGAGAAAAGCTTTGGCATCTGGTCGGCAGAGTTCACGCAGGCTTACACACCCGGCATGACAGGCATGGATCGCTGGATCGACTGGGACAAGGAGTTCATCGGCAAGAAGGCCGCTTTGGCCGAACGGGATGGCAATGGCCCGGCGCAGGTACAGGTAACACTGGAAATCGATGCGTTGGACGCCGATGCCAGCGGGTATGAGCCGGTCTGGGCCAATGGCGAACGCGTGGGTTTTGTGACTTCAGGCGGTTATGGGCACCACATCGGCAAGTCGTTGGCGATGGCCTTGATTGACCGTGACAAGGTGGACCCGGGTACGGAACTGTCTGTCCATGTGGTGGGTGTGGAATGTCCGGCGCGAGTAATTGCGCCGTCGCCCTACGACCCTCAGGGCAAAGCGATGCGGGGCTGATCATGGCCGCTCCGGACCGACGACGCCGAAGGCGAGGGGGCGAGGCTGCCCCGCAGCCCAGCCGCGACGTGAACTATCGCCAGCTTAGGAACCCTTTCCCATTGATGGAGGTGTTCCCGGCTGACCAGATTGCGGACATGCACGAGGCAGCGTTGCGTACGCTCGAGGAGTTGGGTGTAAAGACCCTGCTTCCCGAGGCGCGCAAGCTGTTCAAGCAGGGTGGCGCGCGCGTGGATGAAGACAGTGAGATGGTCTTTATCGGGCGCGAGATGGTTGAGGCTGCCGTTGCCTCGGCCCCCAAATCTGTCGCTTGTAGCGCCGGTTCGCGGCATCGTGATTTCACTCTGGAACTGGGTTCGCTGGTGTTTCAACCGGGGGCAGGCGCGCCGAACGCAACCGATCTGGAACGTGGTCGCCGCCCGGCGACAGGTCAGGATTATCTGGAGTTTCTGAAGCTCACCCATCATTTCGATGTGTTCCAGATGATCTCGCCTCAGGTTGAACCTCAGGATGTACCGACGCATCTGCGCCACTACTTCACGACACAGGCACAGATGGAACTGACCGACAAGTTCCCGTTCTTCTTCTCGCGCGGTACGCCGCAGGTCATGGATTGCTTTGAGATGCTGTCCACGGCGCGAGGTCTGTCGGATGATGAGTTCCGGGGCAACGCGCATTGTTACACGATCATCAACACAAACAGCCCGCGCACGTTGGACATTCCCATGGCGCAAGGCCTGATCGACTTCGCGCGCCACGGTCAGATGTCGATCATCACACCGTTCACCCTGATGGGGGCGATGGCGCCGATCACCGTGGCCGGGGCAATCACCCTGTCCCATGCCGAGACGCTGGCCGCGCTGACCTTGGCGCAGCTGGCCAGACCGGGCGCTCCGGTGTGTTACGGCACGTTCACCAGCAATGTGGACATGAAATCCGGTGCACCTGCATTCGGGACGCCCTCGCATTTTCAGGCATCACTGGCCGCAGGCCAACTGGCGCGTCACCTTGGCCTGCCCTGGCGGTCGGCGGCAGGGTCAGCGTCAAACAGCAACGACGTGCAAGCGGCGAATGAGAACCAGTTTGGCCTTTGGGGTTGCCTGATGGCCGGGGCGACTGTGATCATTCATTCCGCGGGCTGGCTGGAAGGAGGGTTGACCGTATCCTTCGAAAAGCTGGTCTGCGATGCCGAGGTGCTGAACATGGTGGCCGAGCTTTGCGCGGGCGCGCAGGCGGGGTCCGCCGAGATTGGCTTTGATACCGCTTTAAGTGAGGTCGCGCCTGGCGGTCATTTCTTTGCCTGCCCCCAGACGATGGAGCGCTACATCACCGAGTTCTATCAACCGCATGTCCATGACTACGCCAATTTCGGCACATGGACCGAACGCGGTTCAACAGATGCCAACCAACGTGCAACGGGGGTTTGGCAGGGTATCCTGAACGATTTCAAGGCCCCTGCCTTAGACAATGATCGTTTTGGTGCCTTGCAGGACTTTATCGCACGTCGCACCGCAGAGGGCGGGGCGCCACCGGAGAGTTGAATGAACAACAAACCTATCCTTCACCGCGATGATCCTGAGGCCGAGCCCCTGATCGGCAATGTCAAGGTCACCCGCGACGACTGGCTGAACGTGGCGATGGACGTGCTGATTTCGGACGGGGTGGACCAGATCAAGGTTCTTAACTTGGCCGAGCGGATGGCCGTGTCACGTTCATCCTTCTACTGGTACTTCAAGTCCAGACAGGAACTTTTGGATGCACTGCTGGCGCGGTGGCAGGCGACCAATACGGTTGCGCTTGTAAAACAGGCAGAAGCGCCGGCCGAAACGATAACGGGCGCGGTCTGCAATGTGCATCGTTGTGTCGTCAACACGGACTTGTTTGACACCGCATTGGATTTTGCCGTGCGCGACTGGGCGCGTAAATCGGGCAAAGTACGCCGTGCGCTGGACCAGTCAGACACACGGCGGCTTGAAGCTTTGCACGCGATGTTCGCCAGATACGGCTATTCCGAGATCGAGTCCGAAACACGTGCGCGCGTGCTGTATTACATGCAGATCGGATATGATCTGGCACAATTGAACGAACCCTTCGAGACGCGGATCTCGATGGTGCCGCATTACCTATACGCCTTTACGGGCGTTGAACCGAAACCCGAAGAAGTTGAAGAATTCAGCGCATATTCCCGGCGCTACTGGAAAGGAGACCCGACATGAGTCAACCAGACGCAATCATCATTGGCACAGGTGTGATCGGCGCGGCCATCGCGTTCGAAATGTCCAAGGCGGGCTGGAAAACCCTGTCTCTGGATCGCAACGCACAGGTTGGGCACGGTTCAACCGCCGGGTCCTGCGCGATCATCCGGATGCATTATTCCACCTTCGACGGAACGGCGTTTGCCTGGGAAGGCTATCATTACTGGCGCGACTGGGCTGACTATCTTGGACTGCCAGAGGGGGCCAATCTGGCTCAGTTCAGGGAAACCGGCTGCCTGGTCATGAAGACCGAGGCGAACGGGATGCTGGAAAAGCACATGCGCAATTCATCAGAACTGGATTGCCCGTTCGAAGAATGGTCGGGGGAAAAAGTGGTTGAACGCCTGCCGGTTTATTCGTTGGACAGCTTTGCCCCGGCGCGCCGCATGGATGACCCGGAATTCGGCCAGCCCAACGGGCGAAAGATGACGGGTGGAGTGTACTGGCCGCAGGCGGGATATGTCACCGACCCGGCCTTGTCGGCGCAAAACCTGATGGATGCTGCCAAACAGCACGGGGCCGAGGTCCGCACCAGTGCCGAAGTTACCGAGATCCTGACCGAAGATGGTCGCGTTTCCGGAGTCAAGCTGGCCTCGGGCGAAGAAATCCGCGCAAGGGTTGTCGTGAACGTGGCCGGGCCGGGCTCGGCTATCATCAATGGGATGGCAGGCGTTCTGGACGACATGACCATCAAAACCCGCCCCCTGCGGCAAGAGGTCGTGCATGTCCCTGCCCCGGAGGGGTTCGATTTTGAAAACGACGGAACCATCGTCTCGGACAGCGACATCGCCTGCTATTGCCGCCCGGAACACGGCAATCACATCCTTGTGGGATCTGAGGACCCGGAATGCGATCCGCATCAATGGTGCGAGGATGATGTCACCTATAACCGAGAGTTCACGGACCAATGGACCACACAGGCCATGCGATACGCGCAGCGTGTACCCAGCCTTGGTATTCCATCAAAAACGCGGGGCGTGGTTGACCTTTACGATGCCTCTACTGACTGGATTCCGATCTATGACAAATCCAGCTTGCCGGGGTTTTACATGGCCTGCGGGTCCAGCGGGAACCAGTACAAGAATGCACCGATTGCGGGTAAGATGATGGCGGCCCTGATCGCGTATTGCGAAGGCGGAGCGGACCACGACGCGGAACCACTGCAATTTGAACTGCCTTATATCAAACGGATCATCGACGTGGGCTTTTACTCACGCAAGCGCCCGATCAATGAGGAAAGCAGCTTTTCGGTTCTGGGCTAGTCGGTTTTTTGCAACAATCAAAGTCGAGCGGGGCAGGTTTACAGCTTACCTCGCTATGACCGACCGAAGGATCGGCGCATAGCTTCCAGGCTGCGAAACGGACAGTATACCCTGATGTTAGTTACGTTGCCGCGAAGGTGACCCAGGCCCAGACCATCGCCACATAGGTCAGGTTGTGCAGGCACTGATCCAGCCCAGCCGCACGCCAGAATGCGGCCTGCGTGGGCTCAAGTTGTTTCTTGTCTGAATAGCTGGCTTTCACGAAATCGATATTGAAGTGAATAACCCATTCAAGCAATTCGACAATCAGGATAAACAAAAGCGGCGCGCCGAAAGCGGCAAACACGATGACAGAGCCCGCAACATGAACTGCTGCGTGCTGCGCGCGTCCCAAGTGAAAATACTCGCCTCTGCCAGAGAGCATCTTCGGTGTCTGGAGGTAGTAGTCAGCGAACATATGCTTAATCTGTAAAAGGCAAAGCATAAGTAGCACTGCGCCAATACTGGCAGTCAAAAGAACCCTCCCGATATCGTTCAAAACCGACTTTAGGCAATAACACGGCCATGCGTAAATGAACTAGTTCACATAAGATAAAGAAAATTCTCAGGAGGGAAAAAATTTGCATAACGTGTCAGTATGGCAGTAAATTCAAACTGTTGAATTTGGGCGCACGGCGTCCGGGCCGTGTTATCGGCCAGCAGTAGGGGCAGGTTCCATAGAACGCACGATTTTCCGCTTTATCTGGAAATACTCCAAACGTGATCAGCTGATCCTGCTGGCTGTGACGGCGACGTTGTTTCCGTTGCTCTATCTTACGCTGGAGTTGCCCAAGCGTATCATCAACGACGCAATCGGTTCGACAACGGCCGAAGTGGATGTCTGGGGTTATACGCTTTCACAGACGAATTTCCTGATTATTTTGTGTTTTGCTTTCCTGGCTGCCGTGCTGGCGCACGGGCTGATGAAAATGCGCATCAACACCATGAAGGGTGTGCTGAGCGAACGCATGCTGCGACGGTTTCGGTATCAGCTGGTCAGCCGCGCGCTTCTTTTTCCGCAACCTTATTTCGAACGGGTCAGCCAAGGCGAAATGGTCTCGATGATCACGGCTGAAAGCGAACCAATGGGGGGGCTGATGGGCGATGCGATCAGCCAGCCGGTTCTGCAAGCCGGTCAGATGATCACCATCCTTTCTTTCTTGTTCTTGCAAAGCTTTTGGTTCGGGCTGGCCGCTGTCGCCCTGATCCCGGTACAGGCCTGGTTAATCCCCAAATTACAACGTCAGATCAACCTGTTGAACAAGAAACGCATTCAGGAAGTACGGGCGTTGGCTGCCCAGATCGGCGAAAACGCGGCAGGGGCGTCAACCCTACGCAGCAATGGCGGTTGGCGCTATCGCAGGGCTATGGTTTCCGATCAATTGGGGCGGCTTTTCACGATCCGCTTTGAGATTTACCAGAAGAAGTTCTTTATGAAGTTCATAAACAACTTCATCTCGCAGCTGACACCATTCATGTTCTACCTGATTGGTGGCCTTCTGGTGTTGCAGGGTTCGGTTTCGCTGGGGGCATTGGTTGCCGCGCTAGCGGCGTACAAGGATCTGAGCTCACCCTGGAAAGAGCTGTTGACCTATTACAACCAAACCCAGGACATGTCGTTGCGCTGGGAAATCGTCGTTGACCGTTTCGATCCGGCCGGATTGAAGGATGAAGTGCTGTTCGAGGGCGAACCAGCAGAGCGCCCCCACCTGAGCGGCGATATCGTGTTGAATCACGTTTCAGTTCGCGACATGGACGGAAATCAGGTGCTGGATGATCTGAATCTTACTTTTCCCGGTGGCAAGACGATTGGTATCGCCGCACCCAGTGAAGAGGATCGGCGCGCCATGGGTGAGCTGCTGACCCGCGAGATTTTGCCCGCTGCCGGCACGGTTCAGGTTGGGGATCTGAACCTGGCAGATCTGCATCAGGGCGTTGTGGCCGCGCGTATCGGGTACGCAACGTCCCGCCCGGTCATGTTTCAGGGAACGTTGGGTGACAACGTGATGATGCCGATGCGATTCAAACCCTTGGCTGAATCCTCAGACGACCCTGATTTTGCCGAGACTTTGCGGGCAGGAAACAGCATGGATCCGTTCAGGGTGGAATGGCTTGACCCGGCGCTGGCCGGGTTTGAAGACGCGACGGCGTTGCGAGACTGGTGGTTGCAGCTGATTGATGGAATGGGGTCTGGTGCAGCTTTGTTTCGGCGCGGTGCCGAACAAAGCTTTGTTGCGACCGAACACTGCGAACTGGCAAGGAAACTGGTCGAGCTGCGCCCGCTTGTGCGGCAGGCGGTCCATGACGCGGGTCTTGAGCAGCAGGCGCTGATATTCGACCGGAATGCTTACAACCCGGCGCTGCCTGTTGCCGAGAACCTGCTTTTTGCGACGCCCCGCGTGCCGGTGACGCAGGCGTTGCTTGCCCGGCAGAAGGTTTTCCTCATGCAGTTGCGAGAGCTGGGGCTGGATGAGACGCTGATCGCCCTGACCCGTGACGTGATCGAGATGCTGCGACAGATCTTCGGGTTCGACGGAACCGACCATCCGTTGTTCCGCAAGCTGGGTCTTGATGCAAAGACTTATGAGGCAGCTGTGGAGCTGGTTGAACAGACCCGCAAAGAGGGAACATCAGGGCTGGATGACGAACAGCTGGCCAGTATGTTGGCCGTGCCTTTCGTCGTCTCGGCTGAGCAGATTGGCCCGGCTTTCACGGATGAGCTGAAAGACCGCATTCTGGAACTGAGGCAGAGTCATTCGGATAAGCTGTTGGAAAGCCTCAAGGACGCATTTGTTCCGCTGGATCCGGAAGATTTCGCGCCTGGATTGACGGTCATGGAAAACGCGCTGTTCGGCAAGGTCAGCCAGATAGGCGGCGCGCGATCGGATGAGGCCCGCAAGGTCATTGTCGACGTGTTGGAGGAGAACGGCGCGCGTCCTTTGGTGGTCGAGCTGATTTATGACATTCCGGTTGCTTTGGGTGGGCAGAGCCTTCCGGCGGTTTTTGCCGAACCGCTGGCGTTTACCCGCGCGACAATCAAGAAGCCAGATATCCTGATCCTGGAGCAGGCATTGGCCAGTTACGACATGAAAACGCAGGTATCGGTTTACAAGAAGCTGCGCGAGTTGCTGCCGGATGCCACGGTGTTCTACCTCAATGACCAGTTCGAAAACCCGGACGTATTCGACATGTTCGTGGAAATCCGGCAAGGTCGTGTCGTCTCGGATGGAGGACCGGTAGACGTGGGAAAAGACAGCGCATCTTCAGCAGACCTGGCGCGGAAACTGCGCGCGCTGGAGCAGACCCCCTTGTTTTCGGGTCTGGACCGGAGGCAATTGCGCCTTCTGGCTTTTGGGGCGCAATGGTTCGATGCCAAGCCTGGGCAGGTGGTGTTCCTGAAAGATGATCAGCCCACCGATGGGGCTTATGTAGTGCTGGAGGGAGAGGCAGGCCTGTACCTGCCACAGGAAGATGGACCCGATCAGTTGATCACCACCGTGGGGCCGGGCGCATTGGTGGGTGAACTTGGTCTGATCCGCAAAGAACCACGCGCGCTGAGCATGATAGCCGAAACACAACTATCCTGCCTTAGGATCGGTGAGGAAGAATTCCTGGCCGTTGTGGAAAACGATGCGGCAACCGCGTTCAAGCTGATGCAGGTGATCGCCGGTTACGTGTCCAATTAGGCGTGATCAGCTGGCAGGCTCGCAAAACAGCTCGTACAGCAGACCGATCATCTGCGCTGCATTTCCATCGCTTAGCGAATAATAGATCGTTTTGCCATCTCTTCGGGTGGTGACAAATCCTTCCTCCCGCAGACGGGCCAACATTTGGCTGACGGCGGCTTGTCGCAATTGCAGCAAATCCTCAAGCTGGCCTACCGATTTCTCGCCATTCCCAAGGTGGCACAGGATCATCAGGCGCCCTTCATGCGCCAGTGTCTTGAGAAATGCAGCCGCGCGGGCAGCATTTTCTTTCATTTCTGATGGTGTGTCCGAGGTGTGTGCCTGAGGTTCGGTTTCTAGGAGTGTCACGTTTTGACCGTTGTGCCGTTAATCTTGGGTCAATATGCCTCAAACCCGTCTGTGTTGTCACCCCTCGGTTGCAGGGGCACCGCCCTGAAAAGCATTGCCATTAACGTAATCGCACGGCTCTTCCTGCATCTGCAAGTGCAAGCCGCGACCTTCATACGGGTGCGCGCGGGCCAGGTCTTCGTCGACATCGATCCCAAGTCCTGGCGCTGTCGGAGCGATCACGAAGCCGTCCTCTATCTGAATGGAACCTTTGATCAGCTGGTTGTGGAACGGTGTTTCAATGGTTTCCAGCAACAGCAGGTTCGGGATCGACGCGGCCAGGTGGATATTGGCGGCCCATTCGACCGGTCCAGCATAAAGATGTGGCGCCATCTGAGCATTGAATATCTCTGCTATAGCGGCGACTTTCTTCATCTCCCAGATTCCTCCGGCTCGCCCCAGCGCCGGTTGTAGGATTTCCGCAGCCCCGGCGCGCAGAACGGCTCCAAACTCGGCCTTGGTTGTCATGCGCTCTCCGGTGGCGATGGGGATACGGACGTTGCGGGCGACACGGGCCATGTCTTCGATCATATCAGGTGGCGTGGGTTCTTCGAACCATAGGGGCTGATATGGTTCCAGCGCCTGCCCCAGCCTAATGGCACCGGCCGTGTTGAACTGCCCGTGTGTGCCAAACAGCAGGTCGGCCTTGTCCCCTACGGCTTCGCGAATTGCCTTACAAAAGGCGACGGACATGGAAATGTCACTCATCGCGGGCATGTGGCCGCCATGGATTGTATAAGGGCCCGCCGGGTCGAATTTTACAGCGGTATAGCCGCGTCGCACCATTTCAGCGGCTGTTTCACCCGCTTGTTCGGGAGAGGTCCAGAAGTCGGTCAGATTGTGATGCGGCAAAGGGTAGAGGTAAGTGTAGGAGCGAATTCGCTCGTTCACCTTGCCGCCCAACAGGGCGTAAACCGGGCGGTCGCGATCCTTGCCCAGAATATCCCAACAGGCGATCTCCAACCCCGAGAATGCGCCCATCACCGTCAGGTCGGGGCGCTGCGTGAAGCCGCTGGAATAGGCACGGCGGAACATAAGCTCGATGTTTTCGGGGTTCTCGCCCAGCATGTGCCGTTCGAACACATCCCGGATGACGTGGCGCATCGCCTCGGGTCCGACGGACGAGGCATAGCATTCGCCCCAACCGGTTATGCCGGTGTCTGTCGTCAGTTTGACCAATATCCAGTATCGCCCCCCCCAACCCGGAGCGGGTGGGGCGGTGACGATGATGTCGAGATCCTGCAGTTTCATCTCAGTTCCTCCGAGCCGGGAGATCAGGTTCTGTCGAACAGGATCACGTTGCGCTTGGCAGATCCGGTTTTGGTATCGGCAATGGCCTCGTTGATCTGATCCAGCGACCAGCGGCCCGAGATCAGCTCGTCCAGTTTCAACCGACCCTGCTCGTAAAGGTCGATCATCCAGGGGATGTCCCGCTGAATAACCACATCACCCATTTTCGAGCCGACAACACCCTGGCCGAGGGCTGCCAGAACAACCGGTTCATAGCTGGCCATGCCGCCCGAATGCGGCATTCCGATCATGATGGCCTTACCGCCGCGGCCAAGATAACGCGGGGCCTGATCATAGGCGGCGATTGCGCCGACCGTAATCAGAACCGCATCGGCACCGCGTCCGCCAAGGGCTTTGAACGCTGCCTTCCAGGGTTCTTTCAGGCTGGCCAGCACGCCATGGGTCGCGCCGAACTCCTTCGCGATTTCCAGCTTTTCTTCAGTCATGTCGACGGCCACGATCCGTCGTGCTCCTGCGATCCGTGCGCCCTGAATGGCGTTCAGGCCAACACCACCCGCACCGATGACAACGACATCCTGACCCGGACGCAAATTGGCGGCGTTTACAGCAGCGCCGACCCCGGTGATCACCCCGCAAGACAGAAGGCTGGCCAGGTCTTTGGGCAGGCTTTCGGGTATCCTGACGATCTGCCGATGGCTCACCACAACTTTTTCGGCAAACGCGCCGCAGGCCATGGCCTGTTCCAGCGGATCGCCGTCAGCCGTTTTTAGCGGGCCTTTGACGGTGTCGTAAGGTGTTTCGCAATTTGTCGGGTGCCCTCCGGCACAGGTGGGGCAGGACCCGCACGCGCGGATCAGCGTCACAACTACAGGTTCGCCAACCCTGAAGTCCCCGGCGGCCTCTCCAACTGCGGAGATCACACCTGCGGCTTCGTGTCCGTAAACGGCGGGCAGGAACCCTCCCCAGGCACCTTCGGCATAGGATATATCTGAATGGCAGATGGCCACTGCATCCAGCGTCACTTCGACTTCGCCCGTGCCGGGGGGCGCCAGCTGAACCTCTTCGATAACCAGGGGTTCGCCGAATGCCCGGCAGACTGCGGCTTTGATTGTTTGCATGTTTTCCCTCATTCCCGTTGGCCCCACGGTGGCGTGGGAAAGCGTTGATCGCAAGGCGAAAACCGCCATGTAAGTGTCGTTGTTAAGCCACGACAGGCGGGGACCGGCGAAACAAAACGAACCCGGCCAGCATCAGCGCCAGTGCCAGCAGGAAAGGAGCACCCGGCAGGTACAGCGGTGTGTCGGGGCGAATGAATTGCGCAAATACGCTGGTCATGACCAGGGGCGAGATTACCATCGAAAGCGCGTGGAGCGCGGCGAGGACGCCCTGCAACTCCCCTTGCTGCGAATCTGGTGTCGCTTTGGACATCATTGCCTGAAGTGCCGGTGTGGTGATTGCCCCGATTGCGGTGATTGGGATGAACAAAAGCGCAATGAACCCGTTGGTCAGAAAGGCCAGAATTGCGAAACTAAGAATTTCAAAACCCATCCCGTAGATGATGGCACCCCGTTCGCCGCACAATCGGATTGCGGGGCGGATCAGGCCGCCCTGCACAACGGCCATGCCGATCCCATAGACGCCCAGTGACAGGCCGATCATCTGAGGGGACCATCCGAACCGCTCGGTGGTGAAAAAGGACCAGATAGCGGGGTAGACGTAGATTGAGACCGAATACAGAAAGTAGACCCACAGCATAGGTCGGATACCGGGCAGTGCAGCAATGGCGCGCAGCGAATTCACCGGGTTGGCGCGGCGCAGGTTGAAGGCGCGCCGGGTCTTGTCGGTCACGGTTTCAGGCATCACGAAGCAGCCGATGGCAAAGATCAGTGCCACCAGACCTGCCGCAGCCCAAAACGGGGCACGGGTTCCATATTCGCTGAGCAACCCGCCGATCACTGGTCCGAGCACAAATCCGACGCCAAAGGCCGCCCCTAACAGGCCAAAGTTTGCGGCCTTGTCCTTGGGATCGGAAATATCCGCCATGAACGCGGCGGCGGTGGAATGCGTGGCTGCAGTAATACCGCCGACAATACGACCGGCCAGCAACAGCCAGATACTGCCCGCCACTGCCATAACCATATAATCAAGCGCCATGACGAACAGCGACAGCAGCAGCACAGTTCTGCGGCCATAGGCGTCGGACAGGTTTCCAAGGATTGGACCAAAGATGAATTGCATCGCCGCAAAAGCGGTACTCAGCACTCCACCCCAGATCGCCGCATTGGCAAGCGAACTGCCCTGCACATCAACAATCAGTTGCGGCATGATCGGCATAACCAGACCAATGCCCATTGCGTCGATCATGACGATGCTGAGGATGAAGAGTGATGGCAGGCGCATGGAACTCGGGCTGGTGATCTGTTCGTGGCACCCTAGGCACAGTCACCGAATGTGGGAAGACAGAGTTTTGCGTGCAGTCCGCCGCATCACTCAAATTTGCTTGCCAATTCGCTCAGCAATCCGGCCAGTTCCTGTGGATGCGAGAAAAACGGAGAATGCGAACTGTCGATGGTTCGCCGCAGGTCCTTCGGGATAAACGCGCACATGTCCGCCTGATATTCCGCGGGGATCGTTCGGTCATCTGTGGTGCGGATATAGGCCTTGGGCACTTCGTTGAAATTCGTGCCGACCGGCAGTGGTGTTTCCTGGGGGCGAATGGCCTGTGGGCACAGGCGCGCATAGGCGTAAGGCAGGATATCGTCAGGGCAATCGTGGTAGAACAGCTTTGGGATGGCATCTACCGACACGGTGTAAGACAGCCCGTCAGACGATTTGTCAATCGCGTGGGCAATTGTCTGCTGCGGGCCGCGTCTGCGCATTTCTGCCAGCGAAAGGCCATCGTGAGGCACGTAGGCGCACAGAAAGATCAGGGCGCGCATGGCGTCCGGTCGAGCTTCGGCGGCGGCGCTGATCGGATACCCGCCCCACGAGTGACCCACGACAATCGTATCGGGCGTACAGGCGTTCAGAACGGCATCGCGGCAATTTTCCAGCGTCACCTCGGACACCGGCGTTGGATCTGCACCATGGCTGGGCAAGTCGATGGCCCGGGCCGAATGTCCCAAAGCTTCCAGCGCGGGGATCAGGTCGCGCCAGCACCAGGCTCCGTGGCAGGAGCCATGGACCAACAGGAAAGACGCCATCGCTGTTCTCCTTCAGATATGCCCGATATCGGTCAGAAACCGGGTCAGGATTGCTGCGTATTCTGCGGGTTTCTCGACGCAGGGCAAATGGCCAGCTCTGCGGATCAGTTCGAACCGCGATCCGGGGATCAGGTCGACAGTTTCGCGCACCAGATCGGGCGGGGTCGAGCCGTCCTCGCTTCCGGCGATGCCAAGCGTGGGAAGGCGCAGGCCGCTTGTGGGTGTATAGAAGTCGGTCCCGGCGACAGCAGCGCAACAGCCCAGATATCCGTCAAGCGGTTGGCTGATCATCATGTCGCGCCATGGCAGGTGGTTTTGCGCTGCGCGGAAATCACGGGAAAACCAGCGTTCCATCGTGGCGTCTGCCACCGCTTCAATCCTGCCGCGACGCACAGCGTCGATCCGATCCTGCCAGACTGCGGGTGTGGCGATTTTGGCAGCGGTGTTCGACAGAACCTGCGCACGTATCTGATCCATACGTTTGACGGCCAGCCCCTGTGCGATCATCCCGCCAATGGACAGGCCGACAAAAACGCAGTCGCGAACCTTCAGGTGATCCAGCAGCGACTCGGCATCGCGGATCAGGGCGCCCATAGAATAAGGTGCCGGTGGAACCGATGATTGCCCATGCCCGCGTTTGTCATACCGGATGATACGCAACCCTTTGGGCAGGTGCGGTAACACTGCGTCCCATATGTGCAGGTTTGTTCCCAATGAGTTGGCAAAAACCAGTGGCGCGCCGTCCGCCGCACCATCGACACGGTAGTTCAGTTTCACGTCGCCCAGATCAGCGATCATCATGACTCAGGTCCTTGCAGCCCCGGCGTTCCAGGTGCAACTTGCACAGGTTTGGGGTGCCTGTCAGGTCAGGAATTCCAACGCCCTGGCAAAAACATCCGGATCGACGTTACCACCCGATGTGACTACGATCACGTCGTCGCCCTCAATCTCGTCGCCCCGGAACAGGGCCGAGGC
Source organism: Ruegeria sp. YKSF131 (assembly GCF_059612645.1). Classification (NCBI taxonomy): domain Bacteria; kingdom Pseudomonadati; phylum Pseudomonadota; class Alphaproteobacteria; order Rhodobacterales; family Roseobacteraceae; genus Ruegeria; species Ruegeria sp. YKSF131. Next base: position 26,678 of record NZ_JBXWQZ010000046.1, read on the forward strand.
CAATGCGACTGCGCCGCCGGGCTCCAGCACGATCTTGAGGCGCAGGAAAGCAAGTGCCATGGCCCGCAGGGCCTCTTCTTCGGTCACCGAAATACCGGGCCCGCAAAGACGGTTTAGGATGGGAAAGGTGATGTCGCCGGGTTGCGGTGTCAGGATAGCATCGCAAATATTGCCTGATGCCGCGTTGTTGTTCTGAATCCGTCCCGTCGCCAGTGATCGTTTGACGTCATCGAACCCTTCCGGTTCGCACGGGCGTGCCCTTAGGTCGGGGGCGTGTTTTTCCAATGCCAGTGCAATGCCAGAGGTGAGGCCGCCACCGCCGCAACAGACCAGAACATCCGCCTGAGATAACCCAAGTTTCGCGGCCTGTCTGGCGATTTCCAAGCCGGTGGTACCTTGCCCGGCAATCACCTGAGGTTCGTCATATGGCCGGATCAGAGTCAGCCCGCGTTCGGCGGCGATGGTCTCCCCGATCTCTTCACGGCTTTCGTTTGCGCGGTCGTAAAGAACGACCTCACCTCCAAGCGCGCGGGTGTTTTCGATTTTCAGGTGTGGCGCGTCCGACGGCATGACAATGACAGAAGCAATACCGTGTTTCGCCGCCGCCATCGCAACGCCTTGTGCGTGATTGCCCGAAGAATATGCAATCACGCCGCGCTGGCGTGTGTCTTCGTCCAGCGCGGATATGGCAGACCAAGCTCCCCGAAACTTGAAACTGCCCGTATGTTGCAGGCATTCCGGCTTGACCCAAATCCGGCGCCCGGCGATCGCGTCAAGAAATGGCGACGACAGAATTGGTGTCTCGCGGACATGTCCTTTAAGCCGTATGGCCGCGGCTTCGATCATTTCAAATGTGCTCATGCAGCGTTCTTCAATACCTTTTTGATGACATCCAGAGATTGCGGCTCATTCAAGAACGGAACATGCCCGCGATCCGGTACTTCGGCCGAGATCAGACCGGGATGCCGCCGGTGCATCTCAGCCAGTGTTTCTGCGCTCAAAACGTCCGAGTTTGCGCCCCTGATCGCGCCGCATGGAATATTGCGCAGCGCTTCAAAAAACAACCAATAGTCGGGTATAGCACCGCTCGCGGCCTGTTCCAGAAGCGCCTTGCGCAGGGCCGGATCATAGCGCAGCGCCAGCCCGTCCCTTTGTTGTTCGTATTGAATTTCGGCCTGTTTGCGCCAGATCTCCAACGGAACCCTGGGGAACTGCGGCTCCATCACATGTTTCAGGGCGGCAGCAGCTTCGTCATGGGTTTTCGCGGTGGGTTGTGCGCCCACATAGGCCATGATCTTGGCGATGCCTGACGTCTCTATGACGGGCCCCACATCGTTCAGAATCAAACCGGCCAAGCGTTCGGGGTGGCTTGCTGCCAGTGCCATGGCAATCAGCCCGCCCCGCGAGGTGCCCAGAATGACCGCTTTTTCGATGCCCAGAAAATCCAGCAGTTCAATCGCGTCATGGGATTCACGAAAGATGTTGTAGTTCATGAAATCGGGGTCGTAGTCTGAGCGGCCGCGCCCCCTGTAATCCATCGCAATCATGCGCAGCTCAGTGGCATGTGGTGCGAAATACGAAAAATCCCGGCTGTTTCTGGTCAATCCGGCCAGACACAAAAGCGGCGTGCCCGATCCATGGTCTTCGAAATAGATGCGCTTGCCGTCCGAAGTCGTAAAGTCTGACATCAAAGACCAGCCAGCTTGGGAATGGTGGTCAAATCAGACAGAACATGCGCTGGCGTCCACGGCAGCCGGTCCATTGGTTCCCCGATCCGATTGACCCAGGCGGTGACAAAACCATAACCGCTGGCCCCTGCGGCATCCCAACCGTTTGAACTGACGAACAAGACTTCGTCGCGGGCGCAGTCAAACCTGTTCTGAACCAGATCATAGACACGGGAATGGGGCTTGAAGACCCCAACGCTTTCGACCGACAGCACGTCATCCAGCACATCGCCGATCCCGGCGGACTGAACAGCACCGTCCAGCATGGGCGGTGATCCGTTGGACAGGATGGCAGTCTGCATCCCGCCATCCTTGAGGGTTTTCAACATGGCAGGAACTTCGGGATAGGCCTGCAACTCCCAATAAAGATCCAGCAGGCGTTGGCGCAGTTCAGGGTTGCCCTGCAGGCCTGCAGCTTCCAGCGCCCAGTCCAGCCCGTCCTGCGTGACATCCCAGAAGTCCGCATGCGCATCAGCCACTGCACGCAGCCATGTGTATTGCAATTGCTTCAGGCGCCAATGTCCCGCGACCTCGGGCCATTTGTCTTTCAGTGCTTCGAATCCAGGTTCGCTTGCCGCCTGCCGGGCGGCGGCCGCAACATCAAACAGTGTTCCGTAGGCGTCGAACACGCAGGTCGTGACTGCCATATAACCCTCCTTTGATTGCGCGCAGGTTGGCACAACACGGAATGGGGGGGAAGGGCCAAGGGTTTACAACTTTGTGTCAATCTCTAGGGTTGGCCGCTTAACCCCTAAAACGGCCGGAGGCCACTATGACCGAAATCAAGCAAGGCGACACGGTTCGCATCCATTACACAGGGACATTGCTGGATGGCAAAGTCTTTGACAGCTCGGATGGGCGCGATCCGTTGGAGTTCGTGGTTGGATCGGGCCAGATTATTCCCGGTCTGGACAGTGCCATGCCCGGTTTGTCCGCAGGTGACAAGAAACGGGTCGAGATTGCCTGTACCGACGCCTACGGCCCGATCAATCCTGCGATGCGTCAGGAAATCCCCCGTGAGGGTATTCCCGAGGATATTCCGCTAGATCCGGGCACTCAACTGCAGATGCAGACACCTGACGGTCAGGCCGTACCAGTGACAGTTGTGGACGCCAACGAAGCGACTGTAACTCTGGATGGGAATCATCCGTTGGCCGGACAGGATCTGGTGTTTGAGATTGAAGTCATCTCGATCAATTGAGACTTAGTTCGGGTTGGAAATCCTGCACGGACTTCAGCCGATCAAAGCTTCAACAGCTGCACGTACCTGTGGCTGGGTGAAAAAGACAAACACCAGCAGCAATGAAGTCAGCGCGAGCAGCAGCACTCTGGCCCGCTGGCTGAGGAAACCGGACTTCTTCCGGCTTTGCACTGACCGTGCGTTGTTTGCAATGATTTGATCTAGCTTGCTCATATCGAAGTCCTGCCGCCCAAAGATGGTGAAATCTTGGCGGCGGCAGGGAAAGATATGGTCACATGAAATCGGGTTGTGGCATGCCCAGAACGTGGAAACCACCGTCAACTCGGATGATTTCACCAGACGTGCAGGCACCCGCATCAGATGTCAGGTAAACTGCGGTCCCGCCAACAGCTTCCAGTGTGGCATTCGAACGCATCGGCGCATTCTGATCACAGAACTTGTATGTCCTGCGCGCTCCGCCAATGGCCGCACCGGCAAGGGTTTTCATCGGCCCAGGTGAGATTGCGTTCACGCGGATACCATCCGGGCCAAGGTCATTGGCCAGATAACGGGTCGCCGATTCCAGCGCAGCCTTGGCAACACCCATGACGTTGTAGTTCGGTACGACCCGGTTTGATCCCTGATAAGTCAGCGTCAGCAGCGAGCCCCCATTGTCCTTCATCATCGGATAGGCGCGGCGCGCCACCTCGATGAAAGAATAGGCCGACACGTCCATCGAGTGTTTGAAGTTCGCCCGCGTGGTATTCAGAAACCGGCCTGTCAGCTCGGACTTATCCGAATACGCAATGGCATGAACAACAAAGTCGATGGTGGGCCAACGCTGAGCCAGCTCACCAAAGGCGCGATCCAGTGACTCGTCGTCGGTCACATCGGCATCCACCATGAAATCACTGCCCAAGCTTTGAGCGAGAGGTTCCAACCGCTTGCCGAACGCTTCGCCCTGATAGGTGAAGGCCAGTTCTGCGCCTGCCTCGTGCATGGCCTTGGCAATGCCCCACGCGATTGAGCGGTCATTGGCCACGCCCATGATCAGGCCGCGTTTACCTTTGAGAAGATCCGACATCACTTTCACCCGTTATACTTAGACAGAATCATGGACCCGTTAGTGCCGCCAAAGCCGAAGCTGTTGGTCATGACACTGTCCAGTCCTGCGTTTTCAACCACTTCAGTTGCAATTTCACCGGGCAAGATGCCTTGGGCGAGTGTGTCGACATTGATCGACGGCGTAATGAAATCATTGTCCAGCATGAGTAAGCAGAAGATCGCCTCAAGCGCTCCTGCCGCGCCTTGCGCGTGGCCAGTCATTGATTTGGTCGAGGAAATCGGCGGTACATTGCCTTCACCGAAGATGCGGCGCACAGCCTCTACTTCGCCCACGTCACCGACAGGGGTCGAGGTCCCATGTGCATTGATATAGCCGACCTTGCGACCTTCGGGCAGTGTGTCCAGCGCCAGCCGCATCGCGCGCTCGCCGCCTTCACCTGAAGGGGCCACCATATCATGGCCATCCGAAGTGGCAGCATAGCCGGTGACTTCGGCATAAATCTTTGCGCCGCGGGCCAGAGCGTGCTCCAACTCTTCCAGAACGAGGATGCCGCCGCCACCGGAAATCACAAACCCGTCACGGTTTTCGTCAAACGCGCGCGAGGCTTTCTCGGGCGTGTCATTGTATTTCGACGACATCGCGCCCATCGCATCGAACAGACACGAAAGCGTCCAGTCCAGTTCTTCGCCGCCGCCAGCAAACATGACGTCCTGTTTGCCCAGCATGATCTGTTCGGCCGCGTTGCCGATGCAATGCAGCGAGGTCGAGCAGGCCGAGGTGATCGAATAGTTGATACCCTTGATCTTGAACGCGGTCGCCAGGTTTGCCGAAATTGTCGAGCACATACATTTTGGCACGGCGAACGGCCCTATCCGTTTGGTTGCACCGGTGCTCAGAACCGTCTGATGCGCGGTCAGCATCGCGCTTGTCGACGGGCCGCCGGATCCGGCCACCAAACCTGTACGCGGGTTGACTACCTGGTCCTCGGTCAGACCGGAATCTGCAATGGCCTGAGACATGGCGATATGAGCGTAAGCCGCGCCCGGACCCATGAAGCGCAGGGTGCGTTTGTCTACGTGTTCAGCCACGTCAATCTTGAGCGTTCCCGCGATCTGACTGCGAAACCCGTGTTCTGCCATCTGTTCGCTGGCTTCGATCCCGGATTTACCTGCTTTGAGCGAGGCCAGAACCTCTTGGGCATTATTCCCGATCGAAGACACTACCCCCAGACCGGTGACGACTACTCGACGCATGTGCGCACTCCTTATTTCGGGTCGTACAGGCTCAGGCCTCGGACAGAACGACCTTCATATCTTTGACATCATAGATCATCTCGCCATCGGCTTCGACGATTCCATCTGCCACACCCATGGTCAGGCGACGTGTCTGAATCGCTTTTTTGAAATCGATTTTATACGTTAGCATCTTGCGGTCCGGACGAACCATACCGGTCAGTTTCACTTCGCCCACGCCAACGGCCATGCCGCGCCCTTGCCATCCACGCCAACCCAGGTTGAAACCGGTCAGCTGCCATAGACCGTCAAGGCCAAGGCAACCCGGCATAATCGGGTTGCCTGGAAAATGGCAGTCAAAGAACCAAAGGTCAGGGGTGATATCGAACTCGGCCAGCACATGGCCTTTGCCGTGCAGGCCACCATCATCCGAGATGTCGGTGATCCGGTCCATCATCAGCATTGGCGGGGCGGGCAATTGTGCATTGCCGGGGCCAAATAATTCGCCGCGGGCGCATTTCAGCAGATCGTCTTTGTCAAAACTGCTCGGGAACTGGGCCATTCTTGCCGCCTCTCCTGCCGTGGGTCCGTTCGTAATATCTGGCCTCGTCTAGCACCCGTTTGCAAGGTCCTGCAAGAGCAGCGGCCACATCATGTTGTGTATACCGCGTTCTTTGCGAATGAATTTCATTTGAAATTGCCAACCATGCGCTCCTATATATAATGGAAGTCACTATGGGTATTGGATCAATGACACCGCAGAGCGGCGATATAGCTACAGGTTGGCTGGTGAACGCTGGCCTGCGTCCGACGCGTCAGCGTGTGGCGTTGGCCGAGCTTTTAGTGGGCGATGGCCGCCATCGTCACGTTACCGCCGAGAGCCTGTTTGAATCGGCCAAGGCGAATGGTGACGCTGTATCACTGGCGACGGTTTACAATACCCTGCGCGCGTTTTGCGACGCTGGCGTTCTGCAGGAAATCACTGTGGACGGGTCAAAAAGCTATTTCGACACGAACACGCATGATCACCCTCATTTTTATTGGGAAGACGAGGCACGCCTGAGTGATGCGCCATCGGACCAATTGGTGATCCAGCGCCTGCCCGAAGCGCCCGAAGGGGTCGAGATTGCCTCGGTTGACGTTGTCATTCGCCTGCGCAAAAAGTAGCGCCAACACCGCCGTTCAAACTCGCCAACAACAAACGTTCAACCTGATCAATGGTCGCGTCAGCGGGCCCTGTTCCGTGGCGCGCAAGAACAACGGATTCAGTTGCGTCCTGATTGCTGATCGGAACACTGACAAGACGTCTGTTGTCATAACTGACCGCGTTGAGCGGGCTGGTATAGCTGATCCCGATCCCTTCGCCATGGGCGGCAAGACTGCGCTGAATCTCGATCGATGCTGCCCTATGTGCGACAGTCGGGTGCAGACCGTTGCGCCGAAAGAGACTGAGGATGTGTTGTGCCGACCAGCCTTCTGTTGACAGGATCAACGGGTGAGCAGCCAAGTCAGCCAGTGAGACCGTGCCCGCTGTCGCCAATAGATGATCTGGGGGGATAAGGGCCTTTGGCCGACTGTCGAACAGTTTTGCTCGTGTGAACCCCGCATCCATTGTCAGCTCGTAAGTGATGGCAATATCGATCTGGCCATCAATCAATCTGTTCAGCAGCCCTTCGAAGGAGGCGGCAAAGTAAGTGATAGCGATGTTTGGAAAAGCATTGCGCAAATGGTGCAGGGCGGGTGCCAGCAGGAAGGGGGCGAGGTCCGTAAAACACCCCAGTCTTAGACGTGTCGTGCCCGGCGATGGAGTTTCTGATGACTCGATTTGGGCTGCGTCTTTCAGAAGGGTCTCGGCCTGATCGATGAATTTTCGCCCCTGAGGCGTCAGCGCCATGGCCGAGCCTCGGCGGCGGATAAACAGCGGGTGTCCCAAATGTGCTTCGACACGCGTCAGGGCTGTGGACAGGGCCGGTTGCGATACATTCAGGTATTGTGCGGCTGCGGACAGGCTGCCGTGGCGCCCGACCGCGCAAACATATTCGTACTGACGCAGTGAAATGTATAACATAAAGTTAATTATAACTTCGAAAGATATGATTTGAACAGAACACTCCTTCAACGCAAAAGATTGGAAAACGAATGGAGACCCGGATGCCTCACCCGCTTGTAACTCAAGAGATGATCACAACGTATCAGGATGATGGCGTCGTTCTGATCAAAGGGCTGTTTGCAGATTTTGTGGATCAACTGCGCGACGGCATTGCCGCGAATATGGCAGAGCCTGGCCCGTATGCATCAGAAAACAAGAAAGAGGGTCAAACGGGTCTGTTCTTTGACGATTATTGCAACTGGACCCGCATCCCGCAGTTCCGCGAGGTGATCGAAAACTCGCCCGCGGCCGAGGTCGCAGCGGACCTGATGCAGTCGAAAAGTGTTCAGGTGTTTCACGACCACGTATTGGTAAAAGAGCCCGGGACATCCATGGCCACGCCCTGGCATCAGGATGGCCCATATTACTTCGTTGAGGGTCAGCAAACCATCAGCTTCTGGTCTCCGCTGGATCCGGTCAGGCAGGCGACGTTGCGCTGTGTCGCGGGCTCTCACCGGTGGGAGAAAGAGGTGCTGCCAACCCGCTGGGTTTCTGAGGAAGGTTTTTTCCCGGATGAAGGCCAGTACATCCCCGTACCGGACCCGGATGCCGAGGGCATGAAGGTCGTCGAATTCGAAATGGACCCCGGTGACGCCGTTGCCTTCAATTATCGCACCCTTCACGGTGCGCGAGGAAACCACTCGGACAGCCGTCGCCGCGCCTTTTCTCTGCGGCTGGTCGGCGATGACGCAAGGTATGTAGAGCGTCCAGGCAGAACCTCTCCACCGTTTCCCGGCCATGACATGACGCCGGGGCAGCGTCTGCGAGAAGACTGGTTTCCGGTCCTGTTTCAGCGCTGAGGCGCTTCAGAACCATTGGCCTGATTCGATCAGGCCCAGATCCAGCAGCTGCCGCGAGTGCCATTCAAAAGGCACGGAGTTGCGCCAGCTAAAACTTGGAATGTCAAAAGTCGACCCGGCATTTGTTTTGAGCGCCTTCGCGGCGCGGAAGGAACAGATAGCCGCGGTCACGTTGTGATGCCATGGGCAGGAATAGGTATTGTATTCCGGCTCATTGAACGTGTGGTCGGATTTCAGGATCAGGCCCTTTTGCGCCTTGAACAGGGCGATGCGGTCGATGCGACGGCGTTCATAGGGAATGTGATCCTCGAACCGCCAGCGCAAGCCACCTGACAGGTCCACCTGACGGTCCAGTGGTTGGCCATCAGGGTCGTGGCGTGATTGGGCATAGTAACCCGTTTTGTCGAACAAAGCCTGTTCGGGGGCGACACCGTTGGGAAAAGCGGTCAGGTCCTCGGCATAAAGGTCGATGACGTAGCTCAGCATCGCATTGCGGCGTTCTTCGCTGTGAAAGGCCAGCATTTCGCCAATGCTGCGCGTTTCGCAAAACGGAAAGAACAGGTATTCGGCGTTATAGCAGTAATACATCCAGATGCCGGGTGCGGCCTGAATTATTCTGTTCAGGGTATCGAAAACCACCGTTCGGGGAACGCATTTCAAGGTGACCCGATGCACTCGGTCGGTCAACGCGGGCTCTAGTCGGAACTCCTGAGGCATGAAGGCGATAACGGATTTGAACCCTAGCTTCAGATGGTGATGCAGAGTGCTTTCCAACTCGACCTCGTCCTCGGCAAAGACCATCGCAACGGGGCCTTGCGCCATTGCGGGCTGCCCGGCTTTCAGGAAATGGTCGAGGGAATCGTATTGCATCGGCTGTTTTCGGTTTTGTCTTGCTGGAAAGTTCCGCCAAATTCGGGTAATTGCGCCCGCATTGCAAGCGGCGTTCGAAGCAGATAGACGACGCCGGTCCAGCGAATGCAAAGGCCCGTCTCATGTCCGAACCGAAGAAGCTGTTTATCAAGACCTATGGCTGTCAGATGAATGTCTATGACAGCGAACGCATGTCCGAGGCGCTGGGCGGGCAGGGTTATGTTGAAACCCAGACCCCCGAAGATGCGGATATGATCCTGCTGAACACCTGCCACATCCGCGAGAAAGCGGCAGAGAAAGTGTATTCCGAACTGGGGCGCTTCAAGGGTCTGAAGGCCGAGAAGCCTGATTTGAAAATCGGCGTGGCGGGCTGTGTCGCTCAGGCTGAAGGCGAAGAGATCATGCGCCGCCAGCCGCTGGTTGATCTGGTGGTCGGTCCGCAAAGCTATCACCGCCTGCCCGAGATGGAGGCAAAGACCCGAGCGGGCGAAAAGGCGCTGGACACGGATTTCCCCGAAGAGGACAAGTTCGAAAAACTGAAAAACCGCCCCAAGGCCAAGCGCGGCCCGACGGCGTTTCTGACTGTTCAGGAGGGCTGTGATAAATTCTGCGCCTTCTGCGTGGTTCCTTATACGCGCGGTGCTGAAGTCAGCCGTCCAGCGGATCGCATCATCCGCGAAGCCAATGATCTGGTCGAGCGCGGGGTGCGCGAGATCACGTTGCTGGGCCAAAACGTCAACGCCTATCACGGTGCCGGGGCAAATGGTGACATTACACTTGCCGGCTTGATCTGGGAATTGAACAAGGTCGACGGGCTGGAACGCATCCGCTTTACGACCTCGCACCCGAACGACATGGCCGACGACCTGATCGAGGCGCATGGCACCTGTGACAAGCTGATGCCCTATCTACACTTGCCGGTTCAGTCGGGTTCGGACCGTATCCTCAAGCGGATGAACCGCAGCCATACGGCGGAAAGCTATCTGCGGCTGGTCGAACGCATTCGCGCGGCGCGGCCTGATATCGTGATGTCGGGAGACTTCATCGTTGGTTTCCCCGAAGAAACCGAAGATGATTTTCAGGCCACGATGGATTTGGTCGAAGAGGTCAAATACGGCTACGCCTATTCCTTCAAATACTCCACACGTCCGGGAACCCCAGCGGCTGAACGAGCCCAGGTTGATCCGGCAGTGTCAGATGAACGGTTGCAGCGGCTTCAGGCCTTGATCACGCGTCATCAGCGGGAAATTCAGGACGGTATGGTTGGACGCACAGTCCGCGTTCTTTTCGAAAAACCGGGTCGCCTGCCCGAACAGATGGTTGGAAAGTCCGAATACCTGCATTCGGTGCACGTAAAAGGACCAGAGATCGCCACGGGTGACTTGAGAGAGGTCCGGATCACTGCGTCGGGGGCGAATTCTCTGGCCGGTGAGTTGCTGTAGATCGGTGTTTACACCTCCCGGACACCATAGTTGGTGTTTGTTTCCAAAATTTACCCTTGATTTATTGTTTGGAACTATGCTCCGAGAGGAGCCATGGTTTTCGGGGCGCAAGGATTTGCGCC
>NZ_JBXWQZ010000047.1:0-37138 GCF_059612645.1 Ruegeria sp. YKSF131
TCAGAGCAGCCTGGCACGGTTTCATCGACTTCTTGATCAGGTCGCCGACCAGAGATTCCAGCTTGGCGCGGGTCAGTTTCATGACCATGTGCAGCGGCTGACCGTTCGAACCCATCGAGATGAACGGCTGGTTGATTTCGGTCTGCGAGGTCGAGCTGAGTTCGATCTTGGCTTTTTCCGCGGCTTCTTTCAGACGCTGAAGGGCCATCTTGTCAGCAGACAGATCGACACCGTGTTCCTTTTTGAACTCATCCGCCAGGTAGTTGACGATGCGCATGTCAAAGTCTTCACCACCCAGGAAGGTGTCACCGTTGGTCGATTTGACTTCGAACAGGCCGTCGTCGATTTCCAGAATGGTCACGTCGAAGGTACCGCCACCAAGGTCATAAACCGCGATGGTTTGGGTTTCCTGCTTGTCCAGACCGTAGGCCAGCGCGGCAGCTGTCGGTTCGTTGATGATCCGCAGCACTTCCAGACCGGCGATTTTACCGGCGTCTTTGGTGGCCTGACGCTGTGCGTCGTTGAAGTATGCCGGAACGGTGATGACCGCCTGCGTGACTTCCTCACCCAGATAGCTTTCCGCGGTTTCCTTCATCTTACCCAGAGTGAAGGCCGAAATCTGGCTTGGGGAGTATTTTTCACCGCGGGCCTGAACCCATGCGTCGCCATTGCCACCATCAACGATGGTATAAGGCACCATTTTCTTGTCTTTTTCGACTTCGGCATCATCCACACGACGACCGATCAGACGCTTGACGCCAAAGATCGTGTTGTCGGGGTTGGTGACCGCCTGACGCTTTGCAGGCTGACCGACCAGTCGCTCATCTTCAGTGAAGGCGACGATCGAGGGCGTGGTCCGCGCCCCTTCGGCGTTTTCGATAACCTTCGGCTGCGAACCGTCCATGATGGCCACGCACGAGTTTGTGGTCCCGAGGTCAATCCCGATTACTTTTCCCATTTTTGCAATCCCTTTCTCTTCAAGGCGATGTCTCGACGACAGGACCCGTTACGGCATCCCGCCCCCGATCTGATGTGCGCGACAGCACTACCATCGCGCGTCCCGGCGTATATAAGGGCGAGACCTGAGGCCTGCAAGCACCGTAGAACGCAGGTTTTAGGGATTCTGATGCCTTTTTTGGCAAGGAATTGGAAAGGATTGGGGTTTCCGGAATGGCGCGATTGGTTTTGCGGGGGTTCGATATCAGGAAAGGTTATCTTGATCCTGCGGCCCAGTCGCGGGTGATCGCGGATTTGCGCCCGATTCTGAAAGCTGCGCCCCTGTTCCGGCCAGTTACCCCCTCGGGCAAGGAGATGTCGGTTCGGATGACCTCGGCAGGCGATCTGGGTTGGGTGACCGACAAGGCGGGGTACGGGTATCAGGATCAGCACCCCAAAGGTGGTGACTGGCCGGAAATCCCCGCCGCCATTCTGGATATCTGGCGCGATCTGGTCAGCACCGAGCGAGCGCCCGATTGTTGTTTGATCAACTACTACGGGGAAGGCGCAAAAATGGGCCTGCACCAGGACAAGGACGAGGCAGATTTTTCATGGCCCGTCCTGTCGGTTTCGCTGGGCGACGATGCCTTGTTTCGGATTGGCAGCACGACGCGCGGCGGCAAGACCGAGTCGATCTGGCTGAGCTCGGGGGATGTGGTCGTCATGGGCGGTCCGGCGCGGCTGGCATATCACGGCGTGGATCGGATCAGGTTCGGATCCTCGCGCCTGTTGCCCAAAGGCGGGCGCATAAATCTTACGCTGCGGGTGGCGCGTTAGCGGCGTGCATTCCAGCTTTTTGAGACGTGCTGACGGGTAAAGAATTCACCCATAAGACCGATCATCAACAGGGCGATTCCAACCCAGGCCGCGTATTCCCAGCTGGTGTTTCTTGGATAATAGTTGCGGAACACGAACCCGCGGGTCTGGTCGATGATATGAAACAGCGGGTTCCAGGCAAACATCATCAACAGCCCGCCACCCAATGCGTTCGCAATGAACATCTTACCGGAAAACACCATGTTCAGACGGCGATATATATTGGTTAGCATCGAAACGGTCGTCGGGGCCCACGGTTTCAACGCCATAAACACAAGCCCCACCGCGCAGCCGGTAAACCAGGCCAGCACCAGCATTGCGAAGGCGCCGCCGGGGTTCTGCACCTCAAGCGGAGCAACCGCGACACTGTAGACGAACAGGATGATGAACATGGCCAGCAGGAACTTATAGAAAGTGCTGAAGGCCGCCGCGAGAATCGTGACCATCACGTTCATCGGCGAATGCAGCATCATCGGGTTATTGGAGGATCCAACCCCGGAAATCGCGCCGATCGATTGTATGTGCAACATGAACGGGAACACACCCGACAGGACATACAGCAGAAATTCGCCCCTGATCCTGGCGACCCCGCCCCGGCCCATCAGCGACATCAGTAGATAGAAGGTGACCATCATCACCAGCAATTGCACAACGTTGAGCATAATCGCGATCACCGCATTCGGATGCTGCGCGCGCACGTTCCGGACCACCGCGTGGAACACCAGTTCCGCAGTCGTCAGTGCACCGCCCAGCAGCGTTTGATTGCGCTTGTAATAGAACACTTAAAGGGTCTTTCCTGCCTCGTCGTCCCTAACCTGGCATGAATATCTTGCCGTTCGGTAACCGTCGCATCATAAGTCGGTCACGAGTTTGGATCAACAAACCACAGGAACGGAGCATTTTTGTGACCTACGACGCGCTTATCCCCGTCATCCGGCGTCTGGCCCTTGAGGCCGGCGACAAGATCATGGAAATCTATGAGGCAGACGATTTCGACGTCAAAGTCAAATCAGACTCCAGCCCTGTGACCGAAGCGGATGAGGCAGCCGATGCGCTGATTTCAGCCGGGTTGCGTCAGGCATTCCCCGATATCCTGCTGATCACCGAAGAACAGGCCGCCTCGCATTCCGAAAAAGGGGATACCTTTCTGATTGTCGATCCGCTGGATGGCACCAAGGAATTCATCAACCGCCGTGGCGATTTCACCGTCAACATCGCGCTGGTCGAGAACGGAACGCCGACACGGGGTGTGGTTTACGCCCCGGCGCGGGGCCGCATGTTCTACACGCAGGCCGATGGTCAGGCGGTCGAGGAAACAGGCGCGTTTGACAAGGATGCGCCCGGCACCCTGACGCCAATATCAGTCTCTAACCCGGACAATTCCGCGCTTTTGGTCGTGGCTTCAAAGTCGCACCGGGATCAGGCCACCGAGGATTACATCAACAAGTATCAGGTCAAGGACAGCAAAAGCGCGGGATCGTCGCTCAAGTTCTGTCTGGTTGCGACAGGCGAGGCGGATCTTTATCCGCGGGTCGGGCGCACGATGGAATGGGACACGGCGGCAGGGCACGCGGTACTGGCCGGGGCCGGAGGCCGGGTTGTGCGGTTTGACGATCACTCGCCGCTTCTCTATGGCAAAGAGGGCTATGCGAACCCGTTTTTTATCGCGTACGCTCCGGGTGTTAAGCTGAAGGAGGCCTGATGTCAGTTCTGATCGCCATCCCCGCCCGCTATGCCTCGACCCGCTATCCGGGCAAGCCATTGGTGCCGCTGACCGGCGCGACCGGCGTTTCGATGACACTGATCGAACGGTCCTGGCGAGCAGCCACTTCTGTCGCGGGCGTGGACCGGGTTGTGGTCGCAACCGATGACGACCGCATCCGCGAGCTGTCCGAAGGCTTTGGCGCCGAGGTGGTGATGACCTCGGAAAATTGCCAGAACGGCACCGAACGCTGCGCCGAGGCGTACAAGGTTCTGGGCAGCGGCTATGACATCGTGGTCAACCTTCAGGGCGATGCACCCCTGACACCGCATTGGTTTGTCGAGGATCTGATCGCAGGGCTGCGCGCGGCACCCGACGCTGGCGTGGCCACACCGGTCTTGCGCTGCGACGGGGACGCCTTGAACAGCCTTCTGAACGACCGCAAACATGGCCGCGTTGGCGGAACAACCGCCGTGTTCGGGCGCGATAACTGCGCGATGTATTTCTCGAAAGAGGTCGTGCCTTTCACCTCGGAGACCTATGGCGGGGATGAACCCACACCGGTGTTTCACCATGTTGGCGTCTATGCCTATCGACCTGATGCGTTGGCGGCCTATCCGGGCTGGCCAACGGGCCCTCTGGAAAAACTGGAAGGTCTTGAACAGCTTAGGTTCATGGAAAATGGCCGCAAGGTTCTGTGCGTCGAGGTTGACGCCAAGGGCCGTCAGTTCTGGGAGCTGAACAACCCGCAGGACGTACCCAAGATCGAAGAGATGATGGCGGCGATGGGGCTGGAATAGCTGGTTTTGCCATGACGCCCCGAGGTTTCCATATCTTGATGACAGGCAATCTGGTTCCAAAGGACGCTTCATGAAACCAATCCTCGTGACCGGTGGTGCCGGATATATCGGGTCGCATGCCTGCAAGGCGCTTGCGCAGGCGGGCTATGTTCCCGTGGCCTATGACAATCTGGTCACCGGCTGGCAGGATGCGGTGAAATACGGTCCGTTTGAACAGGGCGACCTGTTGGACCGGGCACGTCTGGACGAGATATTTGCCAAACACAAGCCGGTTGCGGTGATGCATTTTGCGGCGCTCAGCCAGGTGGGCGACGCGATGCGGCAGCCAGGGTTGTACTGGTCGAACAATGTCACCGGATCGTTGACGCTGATCGAGGCTGCGGTTGCGGCGGGCTGTCTGGATTTCGTGTTCTCGTCCACATGCGCCACCTATGGCGAGCATGACAATGTGGTGCTTGACGAGACCACCGCCCAACACCCGCTAAATGCCTATGGTGCATCGAAGCGCGCAATCGAGGATATCCTGAGGGACTTCGAAGCGGCCCATGGGCTGCGCCATGTCATTTTCCGGTATTTCAACGTTGCTGGCGCCGATCCCGAGGGCGAAGTGGGCGAGTTTCACCGGCCTGAAACCCATCTGATCCCCCTGATGCTGGATGCGATTGAAGGCAAGCGCGAGGGTTTGACCGTTTTTGGCACCGATTACGATACGCCCGACGGCACATGTATCCGCGATTATGTCCATGTCTGTGATCTGGTCGACGCGCATGTTCTGGGGCTGGGTTGGCTGGAGCAGGGTAAAGAAAGCCGTGTTTTCAATCTGGGCACCGGCTCGGGGTTTTCCGTGCTTGAGGTGATCGAGCATTCCAAGTCCGTCACCAACCGCCCGGTGCCGTATTCGGTCGGTGCCCGTCGGGCGGGCGATTGCACCAAGCTGGTTTCCGGCTCTGTCCGCGCCCAAACCGAACTGGGATGGAAGCCGAAAAGGTCAACGTTAGAGACGATGATTGCGGATGCCTGGCGCTGGCATCAGAACGGCCACTACGAGAAATGAGGCCCCGGTGACGTCCAATACGGTTCAGACACTCCCTGATATCGGTTGGCGACAGGAATACCGGTTGCGCTGGAAACGGCGACGCCTTCTTTGGCGCTCGATGCGCAGCCGACATCAACTGACCTGCCTGAAAGATCAGACAAGCAGGATACGGGGCAACGACATTCTGGCCTTTACCACCTTGCGGAATGAAATCACCCGCCTGCCCTGGTTCTTCCGTCACTATCGCCAGCTGGGCGTGAACCATTTTCTGATCGTCGACAACGGCAGCGATGACGGCTCGGCTGAATACCTGCAAGGGCAACCGGATGTTTCCCTTTGGCAGACCCGGTCCAGCTATCGCGGATCACGCTTTGGGCTGGACTGGCTGAGCTGGCTACAGATGCGATACGGCCATGGCCACTGGTGCCTGATGGTCGACGCGGATGAGCTGCTGGTTTATGCCCGGCACGACCGCCAATCTCTGCATGAGCTCACAGAATGGCTGGACCGGCAGGGGCGGGCCGGGTTTGGCGCTTTGATGCTGGATCTGTATCCAAAGGGGCCGTTGGGCGACCAAACCTATGACCCGGAAACGGATCCGATCAAGGTGCTGAACTGGTTTGACGCAGGCCCGTATCGTGCGCAGCGGCAAAGCCCGATGGGAAACCTGTGGGTTCAGGGCGGCGCACGCGAGCGGGTGTTTTTCGCCCAAGCGCAGCAGCGATCCCCGACGCTGAACAAGATCCCGCTCATGCGGTGGTCGCGGCGCTATGCCTATGTAAACTCGTGCCATTCCGCCCTGCCCCGTCGTCTGAACGCAGAGTATGACGGGCCAGGCGGCGACACCCCGTCCGGCGTGCTGCTGCACACGAAATTTCTGCCGGACATTATTGAAAAATCCAAAACTGAAAAGCTGCGCCGCCAGCATTTTCATGACCCGAACCAGTTCGGCGCGTATTACGATCAGATACTCAATCAACCAGACATATGGACCCCGCTTTCGGTGCGATATACCGGCTGGTCGCAGTTGCTGGAGATGGGGCTGATGCGTGACGGCGGCTGGCGTTGAAAACAAATCGAGGGGGATCAACGGCACCTTTACCATTTCCGGGGTTTAAAAAAGTTGCCTCAGAAGAGGTAGAAGTGGCATAAACCCACAATGTCCTGTCGCACCAGCGGTCACGGCAGGTTCGGGGAAAGCTCGCGTCATAATAAAGGTTGGGCAGTCGCGTGAGCCTGTTTGATTCATACAAGATGAGATTGCGGCGCAAGCGCCGTATTCTGCGCTGCCTCAGACGTCGGCGCGAACTTAAGCCCGCCAGCACCAACACGTCTGCCATCCGCCGTGACGATATCCTGTTGATGAGCGTTGTGCGAAACGAGAAAATTCGCCTGCCCTACTTTCTGGAATATTACCGCAAAATGGGCATCGACCATTTTCTGTTCATCGACAATGACAGCGATGACGGCAGTTTCGAATTCCTGAAAGAGCAGGCCGATGTATCGGTCTGGCGGACAACAAGCAGCTACAAACGTGCAAGCTATGGTCTTGACTGGTCGAATTACCTATTGCGCAAATACGCGCATGGACATTGGGTTCTGAGCGTCGACCCGGATGAGTTTTTTATCTACCCCTTCTGCGACACCCGCCCGATCCGCGCCTTGACAGACTGGCTGGACGGAAGCGCCGTGCGCAGCTTTGGCACCATGCTGATCGACATGTATCCCGAAGGGCCTGTCGATGCCGAAACCTATCGCGAGGGGCAGGATCCCTTTGAAATCGCACGGTGGTTCGATCCGGGGAATTACACGATCACCAAGAACCCCGATTACAAGAACCTGTGGATTCAGGGGGGCGCGCGGGCGCGGGTGTTCTTTCGCGACAAGCCATCCAAAGCCCCGGCACTGAACAAGATCCCGCTGGTCAAATGGGATCGGCGGTATGTCTATGTCAGCTCGACCCACTCGCTTTTGCCGCGCGGGCTGAATCAGGTTTACGACGAATGGGGTGGGGAAAAGGCCAGCGGTTCGTTGCTTCATGCCAAGCTGATCGACACCCTTGGCGACAAGGCATGCGAAGAATTGCAGCGCAGCCAGCACTATAGCGGTTCGGGCGAATACAAGGCCTATGCCGCACAGCTTGAAGACAAGCCCGTATTCTGGTGCGAATGGTCTGAGGCCTATATCAACTGGCGGCAGCTTGAGATTCTGGGCCTGATGTCAAAAGGAAACTGGGCATGAGCGGTCTGGGCATCGTCATGCTGGTTCATACCTCGCTGGACCGGGCCGAACAGGTCGCGCGCCATTGGACCGCTGCCGGATGCCCGGTTGTGATCCATGTGGATCGCAAGGTGCCCGGTGAAGAATTTGCGCGATGCGTCGCGTCCTGTTCCGACAACCCCCGGATCGCATTTTCTGACCGGCATCAATGCGACTGGGGCGGGTGGGGCATCGTTGCTGCCTCACAAAGCGCGTCCGAACTGATGCTGGAGCAATTTCCGGAAACGCGCCACATATTCCTGTCGTCGGGGGCCTGCCTGCCGCTGCGCCCGGTTCAGGAGCTGATCGATTACCTGGCCGACCGGCCTCGTGTCGACTTCATCGAAAGCGCGACAACGTCTGATGTCAGCTGGACAATCGGCGGGTTGGATCATGAGAGGTTTACGCTACGGTTCCCGTTTTCCTGGCGAAAACAGCGCGGATTGTTCGACGCATATGTAAAGCTTCAGCGCGCGGTCGGGTTTCGCAGGAAAATCCCCGACGGTCTGGTCCCGCATATGGGCAGCCAGTGGTGGTGCCTGACCCGTCAAACACTGTCTGCCATTCTACAGGACCCCAAGCGCAAACAATATGACAGCTACTTCCGCCATGTGTGGATTCCGGATGAAAGCTATTTCCAGACATTGGCGCGGCTGTATTCTACACATATCGAGAGCCGATCCCTGACCCTGTCCAAGTTCGACTATCAGGGCCGACCGCACATTTTTTACGACGATCATCTGCAATTGCTGCGGCGATCAGACTGTTTTGTTGCCCGCAAGATCTGGCCCCGTGCGGAACGGCTGTATCAGGCGTTTCTGACCGATCAGGCCAGTGCGATGAAACCGGCAGAACCCAATCCCGGCAAGATTGACCGCGTGTTTTCCAAGGCGGTCGAGCGGCGGACACGGGGGCGTGACGGGCTTTACATGCAAAGCCGGTTTCCCCGGCACGGCAGTGAAAACGGCCTTACCTCGTCACCCTATTCCGTATTTCAGGGCTTTTCCGAACTGTTTGAAGATTTCGAAGATTGGCTGGCCGCGGCCACTGGCACACGCGTGCACGGGCATCTGTTTGGACCCGAGCGTGCGGAATTTGCAAAGGGTGAAACCATCACAAACGGTGCGCTTAGCGATTGTGCTTTGCTGCGCGATTACAATCCGACGGCCTTTCTGTCGAATCTGATCTGGAACACACGCGGCGAACGCCAGTGTTTCCAGTTCAGCCCCCGCGACACGCAGGACATCAATTGGTTTCTGGCGCGGGACAAGAATGCGCAAATCTCGGTCATCACCGGGGCCTGGGCAATTCCGCTATTCCGGTCGAACCTGAATTTTTCGGATATCCGGTGCGAGGCCGCGCGTCTGCAACAGATCGAAACCAAACAGCTTGAGGTTCTGACCTCGGTCTGGACCAAGGCGCGGATGCGCAGTTGGTCTCTGGCCGATTTCATTGAAGCACCGATGGAGCCCTTGCAGACAATCCTGGACGAGATTGGCGCGCATCAGGCCAGCCACCTGACCGAAGTGCCCACCATGGTCGATCTGTCCGGGTTCGGGAAGTTCCTGCAAAACCTCAAGAACCAGGGAATGCACCCTTACCTGATGGGCGATTTTCCTTCGGACGATGTGTTCGGCCGTCAGACGAAACCCTATCGCAAACCCTATCTGGTGCAGTAAACATCCATGCCGGCCAATTTTGACTACTTCGTTGTTCTGGCTGCCATGCGCACAGGGTCGAACCTGCTTGAGGCCAATCTGAACGCGCTGGACGGGGTTTCCTGCCATGGCGAAGCCTTCAACCCGCATTTTGCCGGCAACCTGAAATCCGATACCCTTCTGGGTCTGTCGCTGGAAGACCGCGATGCAGATCCGATGCGGCTGTTGAAGGCAATCCGTTCGGCACCGGGCGACTTGAACGGTTTTCGGTATTTCCAAGACCACGATCCACGCATTCTGAAGCCAGTGCTGAACGATCCGCGCTGCGCCAAGATCATTCTCACGCGCAATCCGCTGGACAGTTTTTTGTCCCTGAAGATCGCGCGCGCCACGCAGCAATGGCTGCTGAAGAACGTGAAGCGCCGCGTCGATGCACAGGTTGCGTTCGACGGGGCCGAGTTTTCTGAGTATCTGGATCAGGTCCACAGCCACCAGCACATGTTGCGGCGGCATTTACAGAAGACCGGTCAGTCTGCCTTTTTCATTACCTATGACGACCTGGCCGAGTTGGACGTTCTGAACGGTCTGGCCGCATGGCTGGGGGTTGAGGCGCGGCTGAGCAAACTTGACGATACTCTGAAACCGCAAAACCCGGCTCCTGCCGTATCGAAAGTCACCAACCCCGATGAGATGCAAGACGCCCTGTCCAAGCTGGACAGGTTCGGATTGCACCAGCCCGCCCGTTTCGAACCAAACCGGGGCGCGGCGGTGCCGCAATACGTCGCCGCAGCCAGATCAGCATTGATGTATTTGCCCATTCGCGGCGGCATAGAGCCTGTTATTGCGCAATGGATGGCCAGCCTGGATGGCTGTTGTACGGACGATCTGGTCACAAACCGGAACCGCAAGGAAATCCGCGTCTGGATGCAAGACCACCCCGGACACCGGAAGTTCACCGTGTTGCGCCACCCGCTGGCACGGGCGCATTCGGCGTTCTGCCAGTACATTCTGGATACCGGGCCGGGCAGTTACAAGATGGTCCGCAATTATCTGCGCAACCGCCTTGACCTGCCGATCCCAGGGCAGGTGCGCGACAACAATTACTCGGTCGAACAGCATCGGGATGCATTTCTGGCGTTCCTCGGATTCCTGCGCATGAACCTCAACGGTCAGACGCCGATCCGCGTTGACGGGACGTGGTGCAGCCAGTCCCGCACGCTGGATGGCATTGCCAGCTTTCTGATGCCCGACGTGATTCTGCGGGAAGAGGAGCTGATCACGGCTCTGCCGGATCTGGCCCGCTCAACAGGCCACCTCAATCCGCCTGTCCCCGGCCAGTGCGCGCAAGATGTTCCGTTTACGCTGGATCAGATCTATGACGAACAGCTTGAAGCGCTGGCATCCGAGGTCTACCAGCACGACTATGAAACATTCGGGATTGCAGCGTGGGCGCCTGTGCCCCCTAAGGGCGCAGAGTGATCAGCGTCCCTCGGTTGACCATCGCATAGATTTCTTCGATCTCGTCATTCTTGACCGCGATGCATCCCGCGGTCCAATCCGGAGTTTTCTTGGCGCGTTTGAACTCGGATCGCAGATTTGGCTGCCCGTGAATGAAGATGTCCCCACCCGGATCAACTCCCTCAGCCTTGGCCTTGGCGATGTCCTGAGAGTTGGGATACGATATCCCGATAGACAGGTGATACCGGCTGTTGGGGTTGTGCCGATCGATCAGGTAACTTCCTTCGGGCGTGCGGCCGTCTCCGCGTTTGGTTTTTGTGCCCTGCGGCGCAAACCCCAAATCCACATCATATTCCTTGAGGACTTTTTCGTGGTGCAACAAATAAAGTTTGCGCGCGCCCTTGTTGACCACCAGCGAGGTGACCTCGGGCCCATCATAAGTCAGAAAATTTGGTCGGGCTGATGCACAAGCCGAAAGGCCCAGCGTTGCCATCGCCCCCAATCCGAATGCTCGACGATCCATGTTTCACTGCCTGCTTTGTTTTTTGGGGCTTATTATGCCAAAAAACGCGAAAACTGAAATCACTTTTTGATGTTCAAGTTTTCGGTCAGATGCCGCTCGATGCTCTCCAAGCGTTCCAGAACCTCATCACGATACGCATCAGTTTTGACCTCATCCTCTGCATGGTGCGCGTCCTGCATGGAATTTACGATCAGACCCACCAATAGGTTCACCACCGCAAAGGTGGTGACCATGATGAAGGGGACGAAGAACAGCCAGGCATAGGGATAAACCTCCATCACTGGGCGGACGATCCCCATCGACCAGCTTTCCAGCGTCATGATCTGAAACAGTGTATAGGCTGACCGGCCAAGATCGCCGAACCAATCCGGGAAGGTTGCCGAGAACAGCTTGGTCGAGATCACGGCACCGATATAGAACAGAATTGCCATCAGCAGGAACACACTGGCCATTCCCGGCAGGGCCGAGATGAACCCTTCAACCACCCGGCGCAGTCTTGGCGCAACGGAAATCACGCGCAATACCCGCAGGATTCGCAGGGCTCGCAAAACGGACAGGCCTCCGGCGCTGGGAACAAGCGCAATGCCGACGATCAGGAAATCGAAATTGTTCCAGCCGTTTGTAAAAAACCTGCGCCCGGTCGCGATCAGTTTCATGGTAATTTCCGCCACAAAGATCGCAAGGCACAGCTTGTCCAGCATCACTATCAGCGGCCCGGCGGCTTCCATCAGGGTCGGCGACGTCTCCATCCCTAAAAGCACTGCGTTAAAGATGATGACAGCCGTTATGAATTGCCCGAATGCAGGCGCTTCGATGATGTTCAGCAGACGCTGTCTGAAACCCATGGGTCGCTTTCTCCTGTCTGATCAAGATGCGGCGTTCAGGGTAAACCGCGCAGCAAGTTCCGTATGTGACGACCATCGAAACTGGTCAACGACCTGCACCCATTCAAGGGTATAGCCAGCGTTAACCAAAATTTTTGCATCGCGCGCAAAGGTGACGGGGTTGCACGAGACATAGGCAATCACCGGGCGTCTGGCCTCTGCCAGCTCGGCCACCTGCGCCTCGGCACCGGCGCGGGGCGGGTCCAGAACGATTGCGTCAAACGATTTCAGTTCATCCGGCATCAACGGACGGCGGAACAGGTCGCGGGCCTCGGTCGTCACGCGTTTCAGACCTTGCGCCCTGCGCCAGCCCTGATCCAGTGCCTGCATCATGTCTGCGGCACCTTCGACCGCGTGAACCTCGGCTTTTTCTGCCAGAGGCAATGAGAATGTGCCGCTGCCCGCAAACAGGTCAACAATTCGTTTCGCACCCTGCGCCGCCTCGGAAACGGCCTGTAATAGAGCCTGTTCTCCGTCTTTGGTCGCCTGAAGGAAGGCACCGGGCGGCGGCGTGACGACGGCGGCCCCAAAGCGCTGAACCGGAGCGTGGCGCATGGCGATCACTTCACCATCCCAGCTGAGCCGCGCTAGACCGTGTTTTTCGGTTTCTTGCGCCAGTGCCAGCTCCAGCGGCCCATCCAAGGGCTTGCCGCCCTTGACGGCCACATCCAGCCCGCCTTCGGACAGGGTGAGCGTGACGGCCAAGACGCCCTTGCGGCTGCCGCCCAGAACCGCCAGCGCCTCGGCCACGGAAATTGCGGCGATCAGGGCCGGGTCAAGCAAACGGCAGTCCGGGATTTCGGTGATCGTATCCGATGCACGTCCATGGAACCCGGCCAATGTGCCTTTCTTGGTCCGCCTGACGGCAATCGTGGCGCGTCGGCGTGAGTGTTCGGGAGATGTGTGTATCGGACGCATCGGCGCCTCAACCCCCTGCGCGGACAGGGCGTTGCGGACAATGCTCAGCTTCCAGTCGGCGACAAACGCATCAGAGGCGTGTTGCAACTGACAGCCACCGCAGGCTTTGTAATGGCGACACGGGGCCTTTACCCGGTCATCAGACGGCACCTCGACGCGGATATCGGTCAGCACCTGATCAACAAGGGTGCCGCTGACAACCTCACCCGGAAGGGTGCGCGGGGCATAAACGGGCCCATCAGCGATGCCGTCGCCCTGATGGCCAAGCCGGGTGATTGTGTATTTCTGCGTCATGAGGGGCCTGATATCCGGGCTTTGGGTGCAACAAAACCCTTATTCGGCAGCTTCTGCCTGAATGAAGCCACCAGATTGCCGATGCCAGAACCGGGCGTAAAGCCCGCCCTGATCCAAAAGGTCTTCGTGGGTTCCGGTTTCCACGATTTGCCCCTGATCCAGAACGATGATCCGGTCCATCTCGCTGAGCGTTGACAATCTGTGGGCGATGGCCAGAACGGTTTTGCCCTGCATCACCCGGTGAAGCGCCGATTGAATCGACGCCTCGACCTCGGAATCAAGGGCTGAGGTTGCCTCGTCCAGAACCAGAATGGGTGCGTCCTTAAGAATAGCGCGTGCAAGGGCGATCCGTTGCCTTTGACCACCGCTGAGCTTTACACCTCTCTCGCCCAGATGAGCGTCATAGCCGGTACGGCCCTGGGCGTCCTTGAGGCTCAGGATGAAGTCATGCGCTTCGGCCTTGATTGCGGCCTTGATCAACTCGGCCTCGGACGCGTCCGGGCGGCCATAGAGGATGTTTTCGCGGGCGGACCTGTTGAACATCGCCGTTTCCTGCGTGACCATGCCGATCTGGCGGCGCAAACTGTCCTGCGTGACTTGCGACACGTCCTGCCCATCGATGCAAATAGCGCCGTTTTCCCTGTCATAGAGCCGAAGAAGAAGCGAAACGAGTGTTGATTTGCCCGCCCCTGAGGCACCGACAATTCCCAGCTTTTCGCCCGGTTGCACGGTGAGCGTCAGGTCCGTAACACCGCCGACGTCCCGGCCGTAAGCAAAACTGACATCTTCGAACGAGATGGATCCTTCGGTTACATCAAGATCTTTCGCGCTGCGCGCATCCTCGACCCTGTCCCGTCTGGCCAGCGTCTTCATCCCGTTTTCGATCTCACCCACATTGGCATAGAGCCCCATCAACGTGAAGCTGACCCATCCGGTCATCTGCGAAATCCGAACCGACACCGCGCCAGCGGCAACGATGTCACCGGCGGTTGCCATTCCGAACTGCCATAACCACAGCGTCGCCCCCAGCAGGAGAACAGGCAGAATGCCGGCAAGCGCCATCAGGATGAACCGGAAACTGGCCGACAGCTTGCCGAACGCCAGTGATTTTTTCCGCAGCTCGACCATCGAGTGCCGCGCGGCCTGATCTTCGAAATCCGAGTGCGCAAAAAGCTTGACGGTTTTGATGTTGGTGATCGTGTCGACCACCTGCCCCGAAACCATCGCCCGCGCCCCTGCACGTGCAGCCGAGCGTATGCGAATACGCGGCAGGTACCAGCGCACCAGAAGGAAATAGACCACCAGCCAGGCTGCAAAGGGCAGCATCACCAAAGGATGAATAGACCCTAACAAAAGCAAAGAGCCCGCTAGCGACGCCAACGCAAACACAATCGCACTGATCGTTTCGGACACGACCGAGGCCATGGCGTTCGACGTCTGCATCTGTTTCTGGGCAATGCGCCCGGCGAAATCATCGTCGAAATAGGTGACAGACTGGCCCAGCGTCCAGCGGTTCAGCTTGGCCAGCACCAAAGGCGTGATGTTGGGCATCACGATATAGTTGTTCGAAATCGAAGACAGCCCAAACAGGATCGGGCGCAGCAGCATGAAGAACACCACCGCCCCAAAGATCATCCACATATTCCCGGCGGTCATGAAATGCTCGGGCCCGCTGGATGTTGCCACATCGATCACACGCCCCAGAATCCACGCTGTTCCAGCCTCCATCGCGCCAGCCAGGGCCGAAAAGAACGCGGCGACAAACAGCATGGGCCACGCGCCCGAAAGGCTCCAGCGAATGAACGCCCCCAATGTCTGCGGCGGGGGCGTTTCTGTGGTCCTGAACGGATAGATGAGATCGGCAATCTTCATTCAGCGGCCTCCGGGTTCATGAAGCCGCCAGATTGCCGCGCCCAGAACTGCGCGTAAAGGCCACCCTGCGCCAATAGATCAGAATGCGCGCCCTCTTCGACGATGCGGCCCCCGTCCATCACCAGAATGCGATCCATCTGCGCAATGGTGCTGAGACGGTGGGCGATTGCGATCACGGTCTTGCCCTGCATCATTCCGTAGAGCGTTTCCTGAATTGATGCTTCGACCTCGGAATCCAGCGCCGATGTCGCCTCGTCCAGCAAGAGGATTGGCGCGTCCTTCAGGATCACCCGGGCCAGCGTTACCCGCTGCCGCTGACCACCAGACAGCTTTACGCCCCGCTCACCCACATGCGCATCATACCCGGTGCGCCCCTGCGGGTCTTGCAGGTCAAGGATGAACGCGTGCGCTTCGGCCTGTTTGGCTGCGGCAATCATCTGCGCCTCGGTCGCGTCCGGACGACCGTAAAGGATGTTGTCACGCACAGAGCGATGCAGCAACGCACTATCTTGCTGGACCATGCCGATATGGCTGCGCAGACTGTCCTGTGTGACATCCGCTATGTTCTGATCATCAATCAGAATGGCACCGCGTTCGACGTCATAAAACCGCAAAAGCAGCTTTACCAGAGTCGATTTCCCGGCACCCGACCGCCCAATGAGACCGACTTTTTCGCCGGGCTGAATGGTCAGGTTGATGTGGTCAAGCCCACCGGCCTCGCGCCCGTAATGGTGCGAGAGATTGCGGATCTGGATCTCACCCCTGGTCAACCGCAGGGGTTTGGCCTCGCGCGCGTCAAGCAGATCGATGGGTTGGGCAATGGTCTCCATCCCCTCAGCCACGATACCAAGCTGGCGGAAAAAGCTGGTCAGCGCCCACATGATCCATCCGGTCATGGCGTTCAGGCGCAGGGTCAGTGCGGTTGCTGCCGCGACGACGCCGACCGAAGCGGAACCCTGCATCCACAAGGCAATTGCCCAGCCCACGACACCCACGATCAGCACCCCGTTCAGGGTAACCAGAACCGCATCCATGATGGTGAAAATCCGCATCTCGATCTGGAATGTCCGGCGGGTTTCCTCGATTGCTTCGCGGGCATAGTCCAGCTCTTGCGGGCCATGGGCGAACATCTTGACGGAATGAATGTTGGTATAGCTGTCCACGACGCGGCCGGTAACAGTTGACCGCGCATCGGAGGCCGCCTTGGAGGCCGGCCCGACACGGTGAACCGTCCAGCGCACCAGCATCGCGTAGAACACAAACCAGATCAGCAGCGGGATCAACAGGCGCGCATCCGCTACATAAAGCAGGATCGCCGCACCGACCAGGTAGGCTAGTGAAAAGGAAATCGCGTCAAAGACCTGAAAGATCACCTCACCCGCTGCGGGCGGTGTCTGCATGATCCGGTTGGCAATCCGCCCTGCAAAATCGTTTTCGAACCAGCCAACCGACTGACGCAGAACGTGTTTATGGGCGCGCCATCGGATCAGAGTGCCAAAGTTCGGCAGGATCGTGTTGTTCAGGATCAGTACATCGACAAGATGCAACAAAGGGCGCAGAAACAGGACAAAGGCCGCGATCAACAACAGCTCGGTCCCGTGGTTCTGCCAAACCTCGGTTGGGGTACCGCCCAACAGGTCGACGACACGACCCATATAATAGATCAACCCGATCTCGACACCGGCGACGATAATGGAAATCAGCGCAGCCCAGACAAACACCCGATAGAACGGGCGCGAATAGCCCAGCAGGAACGGCCACAGCCGGGTCGGCGGCGTGTCAGCCTCATGATAGGCGACAAAAGGGTCAACAAGGTTTTCGAAATAGCGAAACATGGAGTGTGCTCCGATTGAGCAGAGAAAAAGACATGCGAAGACAGATGGCGCCTGAACACCACCCTTTACGGGGCAAGTGTCCCGGCTTTAGCCGAACCAGATCCCGTAATACATTCGCATTCCTCCATCCATATGACGGGCGCACCTAACCACAATGGGCAAAAGTTGTCATCCCCTTTTGAGACTAAACATCAGCTTGCAAGCAAGTCTTCGCGTGACAGCTCAAAACCCGACGCGATCCAGAGGCTTTCAAGCTCAGCCAGTTTCTGGCCCAGCGCCGGGCCGGTGAACCCGGGGATCAGGTCCCTGGCCTGTATCGGGAAACGCGCGGCTGCACCTGCGTGCAGGTCCTGTCTGAAGTTTTCGGACCAGGGTTGTTCAAAGAAGGCGCACCGCAAAAGGGTTTTGTTCAAACCGCCTTCGTCACCATACCGATAGCCCAGTTCAGCCACGCTGGTGGTTGACTGCGCTTCGGTCCGCATTCCGGTCAGGCGTTGCAGTTGCGAACGGCTCAGGCGCAGGGTTGCGGCATCATCGGGCGTCGCGATAGCCGCCAGACGACGCAGGGGGTTCGGCTCGGCACCTGCCGCATTTTCCAAAGCGACCAGCGGTGCCAGCGACCGGTCATCCGCGCCCGGCAGCAATTGCGCCAATACGCCGGTGCTGCGCATCGTCGCAATGGCCGGGGCCGGATCAGGCGCGCCCAGCAGTTTCAGCAGCTCGGCCCCGACGCGTTCCCGCGACAACGAGGTCAGCCCATCAAGATTGGCACCAATGGCAGCCAGCGCGTCCGGGTCGAAACCGGCATCCGGGTCACCATACCAGGCGTGAAACCGGAAATAGCGCAGTGACCGCAGATAGTCTTCGCGAATGCGATCTTGAGCCTCGCCGATGAACCGCACGCGCCGGGCCTGAAGGTCGGGAAGTCCGCCAAGCGGGTCTAACACGGTGCCATCTGGCAGTGCATAAAGCGCATTCATGGTAAAGTCGCGCCGCGCGGCATCTTCTTCGACGTGATCGGAAAAGGCGATGACGGCGCGGCGGCCATCAGTTTCGACGTCACGCCGGAAAGTGGTGATCTCGTGCGGGATACCGGCGCTGACCACTGTAATCGTGCCATGGTCGATACCGGTGGGGATGGCCTTGAGGCCCGCAGCCTGCGCCATCTCGACAACCTGTTCAGGCCGGGCGTCAGTGGCAATGTCGATATCCGAAACCGGCGCGCCCAGCAGCGCATTGCGCACGCACCCGCCCACAAAAAGCGCTTGCGCCCCGGATGAGGTCAGGGCGGCGCATACCTTTTGGGTCGCCGGTTCGCTGACCCAAAGTTCTTCAATCTGCATCATTCATTCACCCGTGCAGCAAGCCCGCGCAATATGCGGGCCGTCGCGCCCCATATGTAATAAGGGCCGTACGGAACTGTGTAATATCTGCGTTTCTGGCCACGCCAGCGGCGCGATTCAACCAGATAGTTCTTGGGATTCAAGAGATGCGCAAGGGGGGTCGAAAAGACTTCGTCGACTTCGCCGGGTTCCGGAACAGGTTGGAATCCCTTTCGAAGAACGGCCACCACGGGTGTAACCGTGAAAGAGGTGACTGTTTCATGCGTCGGCAGGTAACCCAGAATTTCTGGAAGATCCGCGGGAAGACCAATCTCTTCCTGTGCTTCGCGCAGGGCCGTAGCCGTGACATCTGCATCCCCTTCATCCTGTTTGCCGCCGGGGAACGCGATCTGACCCGGATGGTGTTTGAGGGCCGAGGACCGTTTCGTCAGAATCACCCGAGGGGTGTCATCTGCAAGCGAGATTGCAACCAGAACCCCCGCCGGGCGCAGGCGGCGCCCGGGCGGCAGGACAGTGTCCGGGTTCAGGTCAAAGTCGCTGGACCCGTGACCGGGACGGCGCAGTGCCGTCCGGATCTGTTCAATCGGGTCAAGCACCCTTGCGGTCTTCGGCTTCAAAGCCAACCGTTGACGGATCAAGCACGTAATGTGCGCCGCAGAACTGGCAATCGGCAGTGACCTGACCTTCGGGCGTCGTCATCTTTTCGAGGTCCTTTGCCGAATAGATCGACAGGCTCTGCCGTACCCGGTCTTCGGAGCAGGTGCAGCCAAACTGCACGGACTGCGCATCATAGACCCGTGGCTGTTCTTCGTGGAATAGCCGGACCAACAATTCAGTCGGCGCAATTGAAGGACCGATCAACTCAAGATCCTCGACTGTGTCCAGCAGGATATTGACCCGGCCCCAGTTTTCGCCCTCTTCGCCGTCGACCAGATCGCTGGCGGTCAGAATCTCGCCATTGCCTTCCCCCGAGGCGGCGAATGGCGAGGCTTTGGGCATATGCTGCAACATGATACCACCGGCACGCCAGTGTTCATTCACGCCGGGCTCGGTCGATTTGCCAAAGCTCAGCGAGAACCGGGTTGGCAGCTGTTCGGACTGCGCAAAATAGGCCTCGGCGCAGGCGCTGAGAGAGGCCCCGGTCAGCGGAGTGATGCCCTGATAGGGCTGCGTGCCTTTGCCCTGATCTATCATGATGGCAAAGTACCCCTCGCCCACTTGGTCGAAGGGTGCTGAATTGGTTAGACGTTCACGGTCAAAGCTGGCATAGGCCCGGATCTGCGCAGGGTGGCCTTCGGTCTTGGGTGCGTAATAGTCGGTCGCAATCATGCGCACCGGCCCCTTGGACTGCACCTGCAACGACAGCTTCCAGCGCAGCGCAACCGTCTGCCCGATCAATGCGGTCAGCAGGGCCATCTCGGCCACCAGCGCCTCGACCTGTTCGGGGTAGTCATGCTGCTTCAGGATGCCATCCAGCACACCATCCAGACGAGCCACACGGCCACGCATATCCGATACATCGAGTTGAAAGGGCAGGACGGTATCGTCCCACGCGATTTTCGTTCCAAGAGACATGGGGTTTCCTTACGCGCCACAGGTTGGCATACCGGCACCATATAGGTCGAACAGATTAGGTTTTAAGGGGCCATACATGATCAGGCGGTTCGGTGAAACCCCAGAGCCGGGGCGGAAATACACGCGACGGGTCGGTGTTTACGCACTTTTGCCCCGCAGAAGTCACCTTTTGCTGACCTGCCAGACAGAACCCGGACCCGACCTGCAATTGCCCGGCGGTGGTATTGATCCGGGCGAATCACCTGTTACCGCCCTGCATCGTGAAGTCTTTGAAGAAACCGGGTGGCTTATTGCTGCACCTCGACGGATTGGCGCCTTTCGACGCTTCACTTATATGCCGGAATACGACCTGTGGGCCGAGAAGGTCTGCCTGATCTATCGCGCCCACCCCGTACGCCGCATAGGCCCGCCGACCGAGGCGTTTCACGAAGCGTTGTGGATGGAAACCGCCGACGCCGTCGGTTTACTGGGAAATGACGGTGACCGGCATTTTGCCGAAATACACCTCGGCTCGCTTTAAGGTCCGTTATATTCAAAGAAGACGGCCGAGACGTCGTCTCCGATACCGTCTTTCGGTGACATCACTTGCGTCAAACGCCAGAACAAGTCGTCCAGAAACTCTGACCCGCCCCTTTCCGAGATGCTCTGTTGGGCCATCTGACGCAAACCGTCTTCGTCCAACAAACCGCCACCAGCCAGTTGGCATTCGGTAAACCCGTCCGAGTACAAAAGCAGCTTGTCGCCGGGCTGCATCTGCGTTTCGATTTGTCGAAAGCTCGCATCTTCGATCAATCCTATGGGCAAGCCTCCGTCACCAAGAAACTCAGCGCGACCACCCTGCCGCAGCAGCAGGGGATGCGGATGCCCGGCTTGCACCATCTTCAGATGCCCGTTGCGCAGGTCGACGATGGCGTAGACCATCGTAAAATACTCTTCGATACCTTCATCGGCCATCAGCCGGGAATTGAGCGTTTCAGCCACATGTTCTGGTGGCAGAAGTGCGTAAAACTTGTCGAACCTCCGCTCCATCGCGACGTTCTGATCGAAATGCTTGCTGGACAGATATCCCCCCAATCGCGCCGTCATCATGGCCGAGGTGATACCATGCCCGGATACGTCGATGCTGTAGAACCCAAGCCGGTTCACCCCGGGCGAGAACATCCCCACCAGATCACCGCCGATATGACCACAAGGTTTCAGCAACAAACTGACCCGCGATTTGCCGAATGTCCGGGTCAGTTCGGGAACCAGCGATTCCTGAATTTTCCGCGCCTGCATCAGGTCCTTGTCGATCGCGTCATGCGCAAGCCTGAGTTCCTTGAGCGCGGATTCAATCAGGCGGTTTTTCTGGGAGAGCTCGCGCTGCATGTCCAGAATGCGCGCACCAGCTGAAATCCGGGCGCGCAGTTCGTCCGCCTCAAGCGGCTTGATCAGAAAATCGTCGGCCCCGGCATCCAGACCGCGCGCGACTTCCTGCTTTTCGCTTTTGGATGTCAGAAGGATGAAATAGCTGTATTGATCCGTTTCCAAGGCCCGAAAGGCACAGCAGAATTCAAGGCCGCTCATCCCCGGCATGACCCAGTCGCTCAGCACAAGATCGGGCGGATTATCGACACAAAGCGCCAAAGCGGCATGGCCTGTATCGGCCTCGATCACCTCGAACCCCCATTTCCTGAGCGAGGCCACCAGAATGCGCCGTTGCAAGCGGCTGTCATCCACCACCAGCACCGTGCGGATCGCGCCGAAATCCAGATCAGTTCTGGTTTCCTCAAGACTCGCCCCCGGCACCATTTACCCTCAGCTCTGATGAGTTTCGTCACTTATGGCGACCCTATCGCCGACTGATTTAACATCCGGTGAAGAGTGACGATTGCCGAAGCGTGGCCCCGTTAACCTGCTTTTTACCGGACGCGTCTATTCAGAACCATGACCATTCATTAGCTGGTGTATAGGATGATCCACTGGGCCAGAGTCAGGCAGTTGCGGGATGAAGTCGGCCCCGAGGAATTCGATGAGGTGGTAGAGATATTTCTGGAAGAGGTGCAGGACGTGATCACCCGCCTGCGCCGCGATACCAACCGGGCCGAGCTGGAACAGAACCTGCATTTCCTGAAAGGAAGCGCGTTGAGCCTGGGGTTCGATCAATTCTCGAAACTCTGCCAGGATGGGGAACGGCAGGCCGCAGCAGGGCAAGGGGCCGAGGTTGATCTGCCGGCGCTTTTGGCCGCTTTCAACAGCTCGAAAACCATGTTTGAAGCTGAGCTGAACAAGAACCTGAGCTAGATCACGAACTGTGCCAGCGTCTCGTCCTCGGTGATGTCGGTATAGGTGAACCCGGAATCGTCCAGATGGGCAAACAGGCGCATGAAGTTTTCGGGCTTGCGGGTTTCGATCCCGATCAGAACCGAACCGAAATTGCGCGCCGATTTCTTCATGTATTCAAACCGCGCGATATCATCCTCGGGGCCGAGAATATTCAGGAACTCCTTCAGGGCACCGGGTCGCTGCGGCAGGCGCAAGATGAAGTACTTTTTCACACCGGAATACCGCTGTGCGCGTTCCTTGACCTCGGGCAAGCGTTCGAAATCGAAATTGCCGCCGGATGTCAGGCAGACTACGGTCTTTCCGCGCACAAAGCTTTGGATATCGCCTACTGCCTCGATCGCCAGCGCCCCCGCAGGTTCCAGCACGATGCCTTCGACATTCAGCATCTCGATCATGGTGGTGCAGATACGATCCTCGGACAGGACCAGAACATCCGACAGGTGACGTGATTTCAACAACTCGAACGGCTTTTCACCGATCCGCCCGACCGCCGCGCCATCGACAAAGGTATCCACTCGATCCAGCGAAACAGGATGCCCCGCCGCCAGGGCTGCGCGCAGACAGGCCCCTCCGGCCGGTTCGACGAACAGGCAATGGGTGCGATCCCCGAACCATGTAGCCACACCGGCAGACATGCCGCCTCCGCCCACGGGAAGCACAACGTGATCGGGCGCACCGCCCATCTGCCTTTCGATTTCAACCGCCAGCGACGCCTGTCCTTCGATCACATCGGCATCGTCAAAAGGCGACAGGAAATACCCGCCCTGCTGTACGCACCACGCCTGAGCGGCAGCGAGCGTGTCATCGAAATAGTCACCGATCAGATGAATCTCGACGTTATCCCCGCCAAAAATGCGGGTTTTCTGGATCTTCTGCTGAGGCGTCGTGACCGGCATGAAGATCACGCCCCGGACGCCCAGATGCTTGCACATGAAGGCCACGCCCTGCGCGTGATTGCCCGCGCTGGCACAGACGAACAGGTCCTGCCCCTGCTGCTTGCGCATTGCGTTGAACGCACCGCGGATCTTGTAGGAGCGCACCGGGCTCAGGTCTTCGCGCTTGAGCCAGATATCCGCCCCGTAACGGTCGGACAGGTGGGCATTGCGCTGCAACGGCGTTGCCGGGAAGACAGAGCGCATCGCCTTTTCGGCGGCGCGGGCGCGAGTCATGAAGTCAGTCATGCGGCATTCCCTGCCCCATCAGCGCGATAAGGGCAAGGAATACATATGTGTACGCGGGTCAGGAGAGTTGGCGTTTTTCAATAAAGATGCCATACATGGTTGTCAGGATGCTGACGTTGATCAACGGCAGGATCAGCATTCCAAAAAACAATGTCAGTAAGATGCCTAACAGAGGAATAAACGCCAACCCGGTGAATATTAGCTGAACCAGAAATTGGAACAGAAAATTCACGATCAAAAGAACAATAATAGCCCCCGATGCACCCTGAGTGCTGTTCCATACATCTGCCAGAGTCGCCGGGTGCCCGATAGCTGCCGCTGGCAAGACGATAGAAAGGCGATAAAAGCAGACAACCAGAAAGATGGCATAAACAGCGACAAGCGCGAATCCGATTGAGCCGCCACTCAGTGCTGACATAACAAAGCCCATCGGAAGGAATGCAATGGCCATCAAAATTCCCAACATCAGAAAGCGACCGAAATAGGCCAGAATCCTGTCGAAGCGGAATGTCGGGAGTATTCCCGTGGGATATTCTTCCATCAGGATGAAGCGGTGCCATGACACCGCGATCCAGAACATGGTAACGGACATTACCGCCAGTAAAACGACCACAAAGACAAAGGCTGAACCTGCGGTTGCACCTGGCGGCAACGCGCCTGTGTTGTCTTCAAGCGCCTCAAGCGGAATACCAAGCGCCAAAAACACGCCCACGATGATGATTGTCGCAATTAGAGCAGGGCCAACCGTTATCTGTAGCACCTGCTTGATGTTTCCAAATACCATCCGCACAGAATGCAAGAAAATCTGCCATCCCAACATTTTAAACCGCCCCTTCAACCAATGCTTGTTATTCTCTGCACCCGTTTCACCCCATTTCAGGTACTGCGTCAATCCTCACAACTTGCCCCCGCGTCCAAAACCCGCTAGGGGCCAATCGTTCTACGCATAAAGGGAAGTCAGATGTCCGCGCCCAAGAAAGTTGTTCTGGCCTATTCCGGTGGCCTTGATACCTCGATCATTCTGAAATGGCTGCAGACCGAGTATGGCTGTGAGGTCGTGACCTTCACTGCCGATCTGGGTCAGGGCGAGGAGCTGGAGCCCGCGCGCCAAAAGGCCGAATTGCTGGGGATCAAGCCCGAGAACATCTATATCGAGGATATCCGCGAGGAATTCGTCCGCGATTTCGTCTTCCCGATGTTCCGTGCCAATGCGCAATATGAAGGTCTGTACCTGCTGGGCACCTCGATCGCGCGGCCGCTGATCTCGAAACGCCTGATTGAGATCGCTGCCGAAACCGGTGCTGATGCCGTCGCCCATGGTGCAACCGGCAAAGGCAATGACCAGGTCCGGTTCGAACTGGCAGCATATGCGCTGAACCCCGATATCAAGGTGATCGCCCCTTGGCGCGAGTGGGATTTGACCAGCCGTACCAAGCTGCTTGAATTCGCCGAGCAGAACCAGATTCCGATTGCCAAGGACAAGCGTGGTGAGGCGCCGTTCTCGGTCGATGCGAACCTGCTGCATACCTCATCCGAGGGCAAGGTTCTGGAAGACCCTGCCGATATGGCGCCCGACTATGTCTATCAGCGAACCGTCCACCCCGAGGACGCCCCGAACGAGCCTGAGTTCATCGAGATCGGCTTTGAAAAAGGCGACGCGGTCAGCATCAACGGCGAGACGATGAGCCCGGCTACGATCCTGACCAAGCTGAACGAATACGGCGGCAAGCACGGTATTGGCCGTCTGGACCTGGTCGAAGGCCGTTTTGTAGGCATGAAGTCGCGCGGTATCTACGAGACACCCGGCGGCACCATCCTGCTGGAAGCGCACCGTGGCATTGAATCCATCACCATGGATCGTGGCGCGATGCATCTGAAAGACCAGCTGATGCCGCAATATGCGGAACTCATCTATAACGGTTTCTGGTACAGCCCCGAGCGCGAGATGCTGCAAGCCGCCATCGACAGGTCGCAAGAGCATGTCACCGGCACCGTTCGCGTGAAGCTGTACAAAGGTCTGGCCTCGACCGTGGGTCGCTGGTCGGATCATTCGCTGTACTCTGAGGCGCATGTGACCTTCGAAGAGGATGCAGGTGCGTACGATCAGAAAGATGCGGCAGGCTTTATCCAACTGAATGCGCTGCGTCTGAAACTGCTGGCTGCGCGCAACAAGCGCCTGTCCAAGTGATCGACGAAGACGATAGCGACGACGAACTCGACATGTTCATCGAGGCGCAGGACACGGTTTGGGCCGATGTCCTGCGCGAACTTGAACAGGGGCAGAAAACCAGCCACTGGATGTGGTTCGTGTTTCCGCAACTGGCCGAGCTAGGCCAATCCCATATGGCACAGCTCTACGGCATTGAAGATCTGGACGAGGCGACACGCTATCTGAACCACCCGGAACTGCGCGACCGGCTTAGGCAGGCGGCCTCGCTGATGTTGCTGCACGCAGGACGCGATGCCAGCGACATTCTGGGCGGGATTGACGCGAAAAAGCTGCGATCTTCGATGACATTGTTTTCGTCTGTGGCAGATGCTCCGCCCGAGTTTCGTGCTGTTCTGGACGCCTTCTATGGCGGTAAGCCTTGTGACCGGACGGTTCAGATCCTCGGCGCATCGTGATCAGAAGTTCCAGTTGGGTCAGCCTTGCCTGTTCGGCACCTGACGCATTACGCATTCGGAAACCGTGAAAGGATCCCGAATGCTTCAGGACATCGCCGATGGAATTCAAAAAGGGCTGAACGGCAAAAGCTTTGACGGTTCGCTCAAATTCGATTGCGGCGCGGACGGTGTGATTGTTCTGGCGGACAATCAGGCATCGACGCAGGACCGGGACACGGATTGCACAATCCGCATCTCGCAGGAAAACCTGACCAAGCTGCTGACCGGAAAGCTGAACCCCGTGACCGGCGTTGCTTTGGGCAAGCTCAAGATCTCGGGCAATATGGGTGTTGCGATGAAGCTGGGGCAACTGCTGGGCTGAATTTGCCGCAAAGCTGGCCTTTGGTCCGAGTCCAGCCGGACTGGCGGTTCCACCCGCGGTGTATCGCAGTTCCGCATCGGGATACCTGTCGCGCATGATCTGTTGCAAATGAGCGGAGGTTTCGCCCACCCATCAAATGAGCCGTATACAGGTGATCGCAGACGATAAACTCGTCTCACCAGCGCGTGACATTGCATGACAGGCAATTGCAAGGCGGTCGAACCCGCGTCAATCTCATCTTAAAAGGAGACCTGACATGATGCGGACTGCTTATTTCGAAACCGTCAGACCAGCCCTTCTGTTTACACTGATTGCATTGGCTGCCCTGTTGCGCGCGCTGCCTGCCCCGGCTGCAGGAACCGAAACGCTGACGGTGGCCGGAGGGTGTTTCTGGTGCGTGGAATCCGATTTCGAATCCGTGCCCGGCGTTATCGATGCGGTGTCGGGGTACACCGGCGGGACATCTGCGGACCCGACATATGATCAGGTTTCAAAAGGGGGGACCGGCCATTACGAGGCGGTTCAGATCACGTTCGATCCGGCGCGGGTTTCTCGCGCATCGTTGCTGAGCATGTTTTTCCGGTCGGTTGACCCGACAGACGCCGGTGGCCAGTTCTGCGACCGGGGCGAAAGCTATCGAACTGCGATATTCGTCTCTAACACAGGAGAAAAGGCGCTGGCGGAACAAGCCAAAACAGACGCGCAGCAAGCGCTGGGGCAGACCATTGTCACCCCGGTTCTGAGCGCAGGACCCTTTTACCCCGCCGAGGCGTATCATCAGAATTATTACAAAGGCAACAAACTGGTCCTTACCCGCTTTGGACCAAAGCGTCAGCACAACGCCTACAAAGCGTATCGCAAAGCCTGTGGTCGTGACGCGCGCGTCAAGCAGCTTTGGGGCGGGGAAGCGCCATTTGCAGGGTCCTAGTCAAAGGATGCGTCACGCACTTCTTTCAGATCGGGAATGACATCCGCCGTTCCGTGCCGCATGACCATCAGAGCTGCGGCGCGGTTTGCCTGCAATATGGCCTGTTCCATTGGCATTCCGCGATCCATGCCTGCCAGCACATAGCCGGTGAAGGTGTCGCCTGCCCCTGTGGTATCCACCGCCCGCACCTTATGCGCGGGAAACTCGACCGGATCGTTGCCCTGCTGCAAGTACCTCGCGCCTTTTGAGCCGAGGGTAACGATGACATGCCGAACAGGCAGATCGGCGATGCTCAGACCGGTTTCCTGACGCAGTTGCTCGGCCTCCACCTCATTCAGGATCAGAAAATCCAGAAAAGGCAGAACGCCCTGAACGGCCTGTGCCTGAAACGGGGCTGCGGCATAACAGACGGTCAAGCCAAGCTTGCGCCCCAGCTGCGCCGCTTCGACCTGGGCATTGGTTTCATTCTGCAAGATCAGCAGATCACCGGTGTTTGCCGAGGCCAGCGCCTGCCCCAGATGGGCGGGTTCCAATGCGTGATTGGCGCCGGGATACAGGATAATCAGGTTTTCACCCTCGGCATCCACCGCAATGATGGCGTGGCCCGTGGGAACATCCACCTCAGAGATATGGCGTGTATCCACACCATATTCTGTTAGTCGATCCTTGGCCCAGCGCCCATCGGGCCCCACGGCACCTATATGGCTGACGCGTGATCCCGCACGCGCAGCGGCCACCGACATGTTGGCCCCCTTGCCGCCCAGAAACCGATCCAGCCTACGGGCGGCCAGGGTTTCCCCCGGCGCAGGCAGATGCGGCAGGTCATAGACCATATCCGCGTTGATCGAGCCGAGATTCCAGATCGTCATGATTTATCCGATGTCGCAAGAGGCCAGAATGGCCATATTCAGAATATCGTTCGCGGTCGAGACGGTCGAGCAGATCTGGATCGGCTTGTCGATGCCTGACAGGATCGGGCCAATCACGGTGGCTCCACCCATTTCCTGCATCAGCTTGGTCGAGATTGATGCCGAATGCCGGGCCGGAACGATCAGGATATTCGCCGGACCGGTCAGGCGCGAGAACGGATAGGCCGTTTGCTGTTCGACGTTCAGGGCAACGTCCACCGTCATTTCACCCTCGTATTCAAAGTCAACGCCGCGCCGATCCAGCACAGCCGGGGCCCGGTGCATCTTTTCAGCACGTTCTGACACCGGATAGCCAAAAGTTGAGAAGCTGACAAAAGCCACGCGGGGCTCCAACCCCATATGCCGGGCAACTGCGGCCGAACGTTCGGCAATATTCGCCAGATCGTTTTCGTCAGGCCATTCATGCACCAGTGTGTCGCCAATCAGGACAATCCGGCCTTTATGCAGCAAAGCTGTCACACCGGCGGCACCATTGGCGGCATCGGCATCAAACACATGGTTGATCCGGTCGAGCACATGCGCAGACTTGCGGGTTGCGCCGGTGACCAGACCGTCACCATGCCCATGGGCCAGCATCAGCGACGAAAACACATGCCGGTCCCGTGCGGCCAGACGGTGAATATCTTTGCGGTCAAATCCCTTACGCTGCAAGCGCTGATACAGGAAGTTCGAATAGGTTTCGAGATGCGTGGTATTGGCGGCATTCACGACCTCAATTTCGCGTACAGCGTCGCCCAGGCCCGTGGCTTCCAGTTTGGCCTTAACATCGTCTGGCCGACCCACCACAAGCGCCTTGCCGAAACCTGACCGCTGATACATGACCGCTGCGCGCAATACCCGGGGATCGTCGCCCTCGGCGAAAATCATGCGGCTTTGCGCCTGACGCGCACGGGCGTTCAGACCGCGCAGGATGCTGGCGGTCGGGTCCATCCGGGATTTCAGACTCAGCTCATACGCGTCCATGTCGATGATCGGACGGCGCGCGGCACCGGTGTCCATCCCCGCCCTTGCAACGGCCGGCGGGATACGGTGGATCAAACGCGGGTCGAACGGAGTAGGGATGATATAGTCACGCCCAAAGGTCAGCGACTTGCCATAGGCCATTGCGACCTCATCCGGCACATCCTCGCGCGCCAGATTGGCAAGTGCGTGGGCACAGGCGATCTTCATCTCATCATTGATGGCGCGGGCATGAATGTCCAACGCGCCTCGGAACAGGTAGGGGAAGCCCAAAACGTTATTCACCTGGTTTGGATAATCGCTGCGCCCGGTGGCAACGATCGCATCCACGCGAACCTCGTGCGCTTCTTCCGGAGTAATCTCGGGGTCGGGGTTGGCCATCGCAAAGATGACAGGATTGTCGGCCATGCTGGCAACCATATCCTGCGTGACCGCGCCTTTCACCGAAACACCCAGGAACACATCCGCCCCCTTCATCGCGTCTTCCAATGTGCGCAAGTCGGTTGTGATCGCGTGGGCCGATTTCCACTGGTTCATGCCCTCTGTCCGGCCCTGATAGATCACGCCCTTGGTATCGCAGACAATGCAGTTTTCATGCCGCGCGCCCATTGCCTTGAGCAGTTCGATACAGGCAATCCCCGCGGCACCTGCGCCATTCAGAACGATTTTCACGTCCTCGATCTTCTTGCCCGAGATATGCAGCGCGTTCAGCAGGCCCGCCGCACAGATCACGGCCGTGCCGTGCTGGTCATCGTGAAAGACGGGGATGTCCATCTCTTCCTTCAGTCGCTGTTCGATGATGAAACACTCGGGCGCCTTGATGTCTTCCAGATTGATGCCGCCAAAGGTTGGCCCCATCAGACGCACTGCACGGCAGAATTCATCCGGGTCTTCGGTGTCCAGCTCGATATCGATCGAGTTCACATCGGCGAACCGTTTGAACAGGACTGATTTGCCTTCCATCACCGGTTTCGAGCCCAGCGCGCCGAGGTTACCAAGGCCCAACACCGCCGTCCCGTTCGAGATTACGGCCACCAGGTTGCCCTTGTTGGTATAATCATAGGCCGTTTCCGGGTTTTCCGCGATAGCCTCGCAGGGAACGGCCACACCCGGGCTGTAGGCCAGCGACAGATCTCGCTGCGTTGTCATGGGGACGGTGGCCTGCACCTCCCACTTGCCGGGGGTGGGGTCCAGGTGAAAGGCCAATGCCTCTTCTTTGGTGATCTTCGCTTTGGGCATCTTAAATGTCGTTTCCATGACTTCAGGGCTGACGCCTCATAGCGCAGGAGAACGCCCGCCTCAACGAGAATGAGTTTTCGGCTTTTACAGAAGATGCGGGATTTGTAAGGTCGCGCCCGGAATACGCCAAAAGGGGGCCGCTTTTGTCCACAGTCACGCCAATGATGGCGCAATACCTCGAAATCAAAGAGGCCCACCCGGATGCCCTGCTGTTTTATCGCATGGGTGATTTCTATGAGATGTTTTTCGAGGATGCCGTCAACGCTGCCGAGGCGCTGGATATCGCGCTGACCAAGCGCGGCAAGCACAATGACGAAGACATCCCGATGTGCGGCGTGCCGGTGCATTCAGCCGAAGGGTACCTTCTGACCCTGATCCGCAAGGGCTTTCGCGTTGCGGTCTGCGAACAGTTGGAAAGCCCGGCTGAAGCAAAGAAAAGAGGCTCTAAATCGGTCGTAAAACGTGATGTCGTGCGACTCGTCACGCCCGGAACACTGACCGAGGATGCGTTGCTTGAGGCGCGCCGACACAACTTTCTGGCTGCCTATGCCGAGGTCCGGGACGAGGCCGCGCTTGCCTGGGCGGATATATCAACGGGCGCGTTTCACGTGATGCCCCTGACCTCGGTCCGGCTCAGCCCCGAGCTTGCCCGGCTTGCGCCCTCCGAACTGATCGTGGCCGATGGAACGCAGGAAAAGCTGAACGAAACGCTGCTTGATCTGGGGATTTCACTGACGCCGGTCGGGCGCGCCAGTTTCGACAGCACGGCGGCGGAAAAGCGCATCTGCGGGCTGTTTCACGTGGGTGCCTTGGACGCGTTCGGCAATTTCGGCCGCGCCGAAGTGTCCGCGATGGGTGCGCTGATCGACTATCTGGAGATTACGCAAAAGGGCAAACTGCCCCTGCTGCAAACGCCGCTGAAAGAAACTGAGGATCGAGTCGTTCAGATCGACGCTGCAACGCGTCGAAACCTTGAGCTGACCCGTTCCCTGTCTGGCGGGCGCGCAGGATCGCTTCTTTCTGTCGTTGACCGGACTGTTACCCCCGGCGGCGCGCGATTGCTGGAACAGCGGCTTTCAAGCCCTTCTCGAAATCTGGATGTGATCCATGCCCGGTTTGACGCAGTCAGTTTCGCCGCTGGTGACAGCTTGATCGCGTCTGATCTGCGCGAAGCCTTGCGCAAAACCCCGGATCTGGACCGCGCCCTGTCGCGTTTGTCACTCGAGCGCGGCGGACCTCGTGACCTGACAGCCATACGCAACGGGCTGACACAGGCGGCCACGATTGCCGAAATCTGCACCGATCAGGATTTGCCTGTGTTGCTGGCGACCGCGCTTCAGAACCTTGTTGGTTTCGATGACTTGCTGACTTTGCTGGACGAAGCGCTGGTGGCCGAACCCCCGCTTCTGACCCGCGACGGAGGCTTTATCGCGCCAGGTTTTGATACTGAACTGGACGAGGCCCGCACCCTGCGCGACGAAGGCCGGTCCGTCATCGCCGGGTTTCAACGAAAATACGTCGAACACACCGGCATCACCTCGCTGAAAATCAAGCACAACAACGTGCTGGGCTATTTCATCGAAACCACGGCCACCCATGCCGAAAAGATGCTGAACCCTCCCTTTAGCGAAGCCTATATTCATCGCCAGACGACAGCCAACCAGGTGCGGTTTACAACCGTCGAACTGTCCGAGATCGAAACTCGTATCCTGAACGCCGGAAATCTGGCGCTGGAGATTGAAAAGCGGCTCTATCAAAGGCTTTCTGGCGCGATACTGGACCTCGCTGCCCGATTGAATCAGGCCGCCCGCGGGCTTGCCGAACTGGACTTGACGACCGCCTTGGCTGATCTTGCGCGGGGTGAAAACTGGTGCCGTCCAAAGGTTGACGGCTCTCGCGCATTCAATGTGCAGGGTGGTCGCCATCCGGTTGTGGAACACGCCCTCCGGCAGCAAAGTGGCGGTGCATTCATTTCCAATGATTGCGATCTGAGTGTCCAAGACGGTGCGGCTATATGGTTACTGACGGGTCCGAACATGGCCGGTAAATCAACCTTTCTGCGCCAGAACGCCCTGATCGCACTGCTTGCCCAAATGGGCAGCTATGTCCCGGCCGAAGAGGCGCATATCGGCGTCATCAGTCAGCTGTTCAGCCGCGTAGGAGCCTCGGACGATCTGGCGCGGGGGAGGTCGACGTTCATGGTCGAAATGGTGGAAACCGCCGCCATCCTGAATCAGGCCGATGACCGTGCATTGGTGATCCTGGACGAAATCGGCCGTGGTACCGCCACCTATGATGGCCTCTCGATTGCCTGGGCCACATTGGAACACCTGCACGCGGCCAACAAATGTCGCGCATTGTTTGCCACGCATTATCATGAGCTTACGGCTTTGGCCGGTAAACTCGAAGGTGTCGATAACGCCACCGTAGCGGTCAAAGAGTGGGATGGCGAAGTCATCTTCCTGCACGAGGTTCACAAGGGCGCGGCTGACCGGTCTTATGGGGTGCAGGTTGCGCAACTAGCCGGTTTACCCGCTTCTGTTGTCGAACGTGCCCGGATGGTTCTGGACCAGCTTGAAAAAACCGAACGCGAAGGCGGCAAACAAAAAGCGCTGATTG
The DNA here is from genome assembly GCF_059612645.1 of Ruegeria sp. YKSF131. Taxonomy (NCBI): domain Bacteria; kingdom Pseudomonadati; phylum Pseudomonadota; class Alphaproteobacteria; order Rhodobacterales; family Roseobacteraceae; genus Ruegeria; species Ruegeria sp. YKSF131. The sequence goes on from NZ_JBXWQZ010000047.1 coordinate 33,137, forward strand.
ATGACCTGCCGCTGTTCTCAGCAGCCGCGCCGCCACCCCCGCCCGCACCGAAAACTTCGCCAGTGACCAAGATATTGGAGGGTGTCCTGCCCGACGAACTGACCCCGCGCGAAGCGCTGGATCTGATCTACAAACTGAAAGAGGCGGCCAGATCCTGACCGCCCTTCATCTTTTCAAAAATACTCTCGCCGAAGGCTTGGCTTTGAAAAGCCAATCAGCTTGCTGGCGTTGAAGAGACCCCGACTTGAGCCGGACGCAACAGGCGGTCGTGCAGCATGAAACCCTCGGCAGACACCTGAATGATGTCCCCTGCCCGCGTGCCCGGCACCGGGGCCTCGAACATTGCTTCGTGCACATTCGGATCAAACCGGTCGCCAACCTGGGGCGTAATCACTTCGATCCCGTGTTTCTGGAACACATCCTTCAGGGCACGCATGGTCAGTTCGACGCCCTCCAGCAGCCCGGCGGCGACCTCTTTCTGCTCGTCAGTCGCGGCCTCAAGTGCGCGCTTCATGTTGTCGTAAACGGGCAGCATATCACGGGCCAGCTTGGAACCGCCATACTGCTCGGCATCGCGGCGCGCCTTGTCGCCACGTTTGCGTGCGTTCTCGGCATCGGCAAGCGCGCGCATGAATTTGTCTTTATACTCATCCCGCTCGGCGCGCAGCTCGTCCAGCTCGAGCGCCTCGTCACTGATCTCAGCAAACTCCTCGGCCAGCTCTTCCGCTTCTGCCGCCATGATATCGTCCAGAAAATCTTCGTTCTTGGGCTCTGCCATCTCTTACCCTCTAGCTCCGGTCGGATATCAGCTTGCCGACCAGTTGCGCCGTATAATCCACGATCGGCACGATCCGTCCATAATTCAGACGCGTGGGCCCGATGACCCCGACCGCACCGATTATCTTTCGATCAGCGTTCATATATGGAGACACCACCAAAGAGGAACCCGAAAGTGAGAAAAGTTTGTTCTCAGACCCAATAAAAATGCGCACACCCTCGCCGCTTTCCGTCAATTCAAGGAAATCCGCGATGTCGCGCTTGCGTTCCAGATCATCAAACAGGCTGCGAATACGCTCCAGCTCTCCGGCCTGGCCGGGTTCGTTCAACAGATTCGCCCGTCCCCGCACGATCAGACGGGCCGAGTCGGCTCCGTCTCCGTCCCAAGCGGCCAGCCCGCTTTCGACCAGCTCGCGCGCCAATACATCGATTTCCTGCTTGCGCGCCTGAATCTGTTTCTGCATCTGACGGCGTACTTCGCTAAGCGTGCGCCCCTCGATCAGCGCATTCAGAAAATTCGCGGCCTCGCGCATCGAACTGGGCGTCTGGCCGGGTGGTGGTGTGAACAGACGATTTTCGACATGGCCGTCCGAAAAGACCAGAACCACCAAAGCCTTGTCATGCCCCAAGGAAACAAACTCGATATGCTTGATTTCTGCTTCATGCTTTGGTGTCAGGACCAGCGACGCACCTTGCGTCAGGTGTGACAAAGCTGACCCGACCCGATCCAGCATTCCGCCAACATCGCCCGCGTTAGAGCCTAATGTTTCTTCCAGTTTTTGCTTGTCGTCGACGCCCAGATCGCCAACCTCAAGTAAACCGTCCACGAACATACGCAGTCCTTGCTGCGTCGGTACCCGACCCGCGCTGATATGCGGGCTGTCCAGAAGACCCAGAAACTCCAGGTCCTGCATCACATTGCGCACGGTTGCGGCACTGACCTTTTCCGACAGGCTGCGCGTCAGGGTTCGGCTTCCGACCGGCTCTCCGCTTTCCAGATAACTTTCGACGATCAACCGGAACACCTCGCGCGACCGGTCATTCATCTCGTCCAAAATTTTGCTCGCTTCGCTCATGCGTCTTCCCCTGCTGGTTCGTCATTAAATAGCAGGCAAATGAAAGGTCAATCGGGGTTGCATCGTAACGCTGCGGGGCGGTATCCCCAACCCAGCAAACAAAGGATTTCCCATGCGACCCTCTGGAAGAGACTTAAGTGAAATGCGCGCCGTTTCAATCGAAACGGGGTTCACCAAACATGCCGAAGGTTCCTGCCTGATCAAGATGGGCGATACCCATGTGCTATGCACCGCCACGATCGAAGATCGCGTACCCCCTTTCATCAAGGGTTCGGGGCTTGGCTGGGTCACCGCCGAATACGGTATGCTGCCCCGCGCAACCAACACCCGGATGCGGCGTGAAGCGGCCTCGGGCAAGCAAGGTGGCCGTACGGTGGAAATTCAGCGCCTGATCGGTCGCGCCCTGCGGGCCGGCGTCGACCGGGTTGCACTTGGCGAACGTCAGATCACGGTTGATTGCGATGTGATCCAGGCCGATGGCGGCACCCGCTGTGCCTCGATCACCGGCGGCTGGGTTGCTCTGCGATTGGCCGTCAACAAACTGATGAAGGCAGGTGACGTGATTTCAGATCCGCTGGTTGATCCGGTCGCCGCCGTGTCCTGCGGTATCTATGCGGGCCAGCCTGTTCTGGATCTCGACTATCCCGAAGACAGCGAGGCCGGTGTCGACGGCAACTTTATCATGACCGGGTCAGGCAAACTGATCGAGGTCCAGATGAGCGCCGAAGGTTCTGTATTCAGCCGCGCCCAGATGGATCAGCTGGTGGATCTGGCGGAAAAAGGCGTTGCCGAGCTGGCCGCAGCCCAGAAAGCCGCCACCGCATGACCCGTAAGTTTGACAGCGACAGGCTTCTGGTCGCGACCCACAACAAAGGCAAGCTTGAGGAGATGGCGCATCTCCTCGAACCTTTTGGCGTGACGGTTGTGGGTGCGGCGGACATGGACCTGCCTGAACCGGAAGAGACCGAGGACACCTTTGTCGGCAACGCCCGGATCAAGGCCCACGCCGCCGCAAAGGCCACCGGGCTGCCCGCCCTGTCAGACGATTCTGGAATCACCATCGACGCGCTGGACGGCGCGCCGGGTGTTTATACCGCTGATTGGGCCGAAACCGGCAACGGTCGCGACTTCCTGATGGCGATGACCCGCGCCCATAATGAGCTTGAGGCAAAGAATGCCCCCCACCCCCGCACCGCGCAATTCCGCAGCACACTGGTGCTGGCCTGGCCTGATGGGCACGATGAAGTGTTTGAAGGTGTTGCCCCTGGTCATCTGGTCTGGCCCATCCGCGGCGAAGGTGGATTCGGCTATGATCCGATGTTTGTTCCCGAAGGATACGACATTACCTTTGCCGAGATGGATCGCTGGGAAAAGAACAAGATCAGCCATCGCGGACGCGCGGTTGAGAAGTTCGTGAAAGGCTGCTTTGGCGGATGATTGGCGCAACGGGGGCTTTGGCCTTTACGTGCATTGGCCTTTTTGCGAGGCCAAGTGCCCCTATTGCGACTTCAACAGCCATGTTTCCAGAAACATTGATCAAAAACAATGGCTTGACGCCTATCTGAGCGAATTGCGGCGCTCAGCCGCCGAAACCCCGGATCGGGTGCTGAACACGATTTTTTTCGGCGGTGGAACCCCGTCTCTGATGGACCCGGAAACCGTTGCCGCAGTGACCAGTGAGGCCCGTGCGCTCTGGCACCCCTCCAACACCATGGAAATCACGCTGGAGGCAAATCCCGGATCAGTCGAGGCCGGGCGGTTCGCGGCCTATCGTGATGCAGGCGTCAACCGGATATCGATGGGCGTGCAGGCGCTCAACGACGAAGACCTGCGCCGCTTGGGGCGAATTCACACTTTGGCCGAGGCCCGCGCTGCTTTTGACATCGCCCGTGATTGTTTTGAACGGGTGAGCTTTGACCTGATCTATGCCAGGCAACACCAAACGTTGGACGCTTGGCGGGCCGAGTTGAACGAAGCGCTGTCCATGGCCGTGGATCACCTGTCGCTGTATCAGCTGACAATCGAAGAAGGCACGGCTTTTGGCGATCGTTATGCTGTCGGAAAGCTGCGCGGCTTGCCCGAAGATGACAGTGCGGCCGACATGTACCTTGCAACACAAGAGATTTGCGAGAAACACGGCCTGCCCGCC
>NZ_JBXWQZ010000048.1:0-36668 GCF_059612645.1 Ruegeria sp. YKSF131
AAGTAGCCGAACAGGCAATAGACCACTAAAGTGTCGCGGGATGGAGCAGCCCGGTAGCTCGTCAGGCTCATAACCTGAAGGTCGTAGGTTCAAATCCTACTCCCGCAACCAAAATTACCTACATAAAAACAATACGCTAGCGTCCAACAGGGCGATTTCCGCGCGTGGGGCATCCTCGGCAGATGCTACAGCGATGCTACGCCAGAGAGCAAAGATCAGCTATCAAAGCGCACCCATTCTGACGCTTCCTCAAGCCGACTCTTACCCCATCATGAAAACCAACCCGCCTCCACCGTCAGTGCTGTCGGCACCGACATGCGGTCCCTCGTTGCTCAAAGCCAAAATAGGAGTGTTGGATCAGGTTGAGTTTCGGGAATTGTAATTCTTAGCTTCTCCGGTCCGGACATTCGGCCGGAAAATCATCAGACCTAAGCCCGATGTAGCGAAGCCGGGACTGGGATATCCTGCCTCCAATGCAGGAAAACGCCTCGAACAGGATTGGAGACGATAATGAATACCCGGAAAAGAACTGGTCAGCTTCTGAGCTCGGCAGCGCTGGCGTCGCTGATTGTGATGACACCCTATGTGCCGACCTTTGACGCAGACGGTCATCTGCGGTTGGAACCTGCTTACGCGTTTGCAAAAAGCGGGAAGGGGAGTGACGGCAACGGCGGGGATGATGATCATGACAGCAATTCCGGGTCGGGCAGCGGCGGAGATAGCGACGACAATTCCGGATCAGGTAAAGGTGGTCACGACGACGATGATGACGATGATGACGATGACGATGGCTCGTCACGCTCGGGCCGGGGCGGGGATAAGAAGGACCGGTCTCAGTCTGGGGGGCAGTCATCGGGATCGGCTGGAATAACAAAGGTCGAGACAAGCGCGAGCGGCATCGAAGTACGCTATGCTGACGGCACCAAAGAAGAGATCGAAAACGGTCGGTACGAAAGAAAAAACGCGCAGAACCGAACCATCGAGGAACGACCGGCCACAGGTGCCGACGTTTCGCGCCTTCGGTCACTGGCAAACGGTATCTCAATCGATAGTGTGCGCTCGCCAGGGCAGAGCGGCGGTGCTGGAAGTAACCCGGCAAAAATCGAAATTCAGGGCAACAATATCGAAGTTAGTTACGCAAACGGCTGGAAAGAAGAGATCGAGGGCGGACGTTACGAACTGAAAGACCCGTTCAACCGAACCGTTGTTGAAAGAACCGCAACCGCGGCGGATCGCAGCAGACTTCAGGCGATTGCCAACTGAACAACGAACTTTGACGAATGTGCGGGGCGGTTTCTTTTCTTGAGAGACCGCCCCGGTCTTTGAGCGCCTGACCCTAGTCTTTCTTGTTCCAGGCCTCATGCGCGATGAGAGCGGCCTCCACCCGGTTCCGCGCATGGAGCTTGGACAGGATCGCCGTCATGTAATGCTTGACGGTTTTCTCTTGAATCCCCAACTCATCGGCTATTTCCCGATTGCTCAGCCCTTTGGCGACGCGCCGAAGAATCTCCTCCTCGCGATGGGTAAGATCATCGATGGCGTCAGTTTCTTTCTGCGGCCCACTTCCGCGATTGATCTGAAGTAGCATGCGCGAAGCCAGACCCGGCGAGACGAACCCTTCGCCCGAGGCGATACTGCGCAGCGAATCTGTCAATTCGCGCGCTGTCACGCCCTTGACGATGTAGCCAATGGCACCCGCCTCCAAAGCGTCTGCGACGTCACTGCTGTTTTCAGAGACCGTCAATATCGCGATGAAAGGCGGGTTCGCCATTTCAGCAATTCGACGGGTCGCGCTAATGCCGCCACCGGGCATCGACAGGTCGAGGATGGCGATGTCAGGTTGATGGGTTCGGACAAGGGAAACGGCCTCATCCGCATTTGATCCAGCGGCGAGAACCTTGAAACCGTCAGCCTCTTCTAATGTGCGGTGCAAACCGTCCCGAAAAATCGGGTGATCATCTGCGATAACGACGGATGTTGTCATGATGCACTCATCTTTCTGGGAAACAATGTCATAGCAACGGTGGTGCCCTTGCCCGGGGTTGATGTCACCACGAACCGGCCACCGATGCTTTCGACCCGGTCACGCAAACCGACAAGGCCCTGGCCCCCGTCGTCTCGCAGCACAGTCTCGCCTGACGGATCGAACCCGGGGCCGTCGTCGCTGACCTGAACGGTAATGCGATCATCATGTACGTCGCAGGTGACAATGCATCGGGACGTGGGCGCATATCTTGCGGCATTGGAAAGCGTTTCCTGCAGGAACCGGAAAACGCACAACTTGCCCGAGATTGACAAATCAGGCGACGGATTGCCCTGAAAGGAAATACCGGGGCGAAAAGGGCTGTGTTCCGCGTGGTCCTCGACAGCTCTTTTTACCACATCAACGAGCGCCAGGTTTTCGATGTCTGGCGCGAACAGTCCCCGTGACAGGGCGCGAATTTCTGCCAAAGACTTCTGCAAAGATTGCTGAATTTCTTCGGCCTCGGTGGGCATCTCCGGCCTGTCGCCGAATGCGGCCTCCAATCGAAGGGCAGCGAGTGACAGGTATTGGGCGGGACCATCATGCAGTTCCGCGCCGAGTTTCCTGAGGAACCTGTCCGTTTGCGCGGCATATCTTTCCGATGCGTCAATGACGCGCGACCGCAGCATGGCATTCTGCGCGGCCATCTTTTCACTTTCGGCAAGGCGGTCGTTCAGAAGGCGCCCCTGCCGTCGAATGGTATTGTCGCCGATTGCGACAATGGAAAACAGAACAATCGTGCTTGCCGCAAAAGCCGAGCCAACGATCAACCAGCTTGTTCTTCTGGCTCTGGCCATGTCCAGTTCCAACTGATCGGCTTTTTCATAGAACTCGGCGACCGCGATGATTTTCCCCGACCAGATTTCGCGAATGGGGCTGTAGACTTCAAGCAATGGAATGCCAAGCGCAGCCTCTGCCGCGCTTTCTTCGTCGTCCAGCTCTTCAAAAGAGCCCGAGATTTCTCCAGCCCATGCGCGTTTCAGGTCGTCTGTCGGCTCGAAGCGGCGACCGATGATGGCGAAATCCGATGCGTATGCAATCTCGCCATCCTGTTTCCAGAATTTGTACGAGGCAATGCGTTCGCGCATCGGCTGGGTCATGAAAATCTCGTCCAGCGCCCGGCTGGCCTGTTCGGACAGTCGATCTCCATGCGCCAGCTCCTGGCTGAGAGGAGACAGAATGCTTTCCATGTACAGTGCGGCCGAGTTGGCGGAGTTCTGTACAACCGCGTTTTCGATCCGGTTCGACACCCAGTGACCAACAAACACCGTAGCAGTCCCCATGACGACTATGCTGGCCGCGAGAAAAACGCGCGACAAAGACCAGTTGCCAATTGTCAGGTCAGTAATTTTGGGTCTCATTTCGCAATCGACTATGAACGACAATTGCTTGACGCGCTACAGACCATGGTCTGATGCGCTTCTCCAATGTTCGAAACCTGATGCGCGGGCCGGGACTTGGCCTTTTTGGGTGCACCCCGTTAGGTTCCCGCGTCCCGATCCCAGTCCCGGCTCAACGGGTTTTCAAACACTCCGACAGGGTTTGCGCCATGTTACGAATAACTTGCGGGTACAGAGACGGCCCCGGTTCCAGTGCCGAGCCCAGTGGATCGATCACAACGGATCGCGCCGAGGTCCCGTCCAATACGGTTTCGACGATGCCCGGATTGAACTGTGGTTCAGATAATACGCAGTTGATGCCTTCAGCGCGAATGCGACCTTGAATGGCGGCAATACGCGCGGGGCTTGGGTCGGACGCATCGCTCAGGGAAATCGCGCCTGATGCCGGGAAACCAAACGCGACCTCGAAATACTGATAGGCATCATGAAACACGATGAAGCTGCCGCCGCGAACCGGTTCAAGCAACCCTGCCACTTCTGCGGAAAGCGCGGTCATTTCTTCGCGCGCCGCTTCGGCATTTGCCAAATACGCAGCGGCGTTTTCGGGATCCGCTGACGACAATTGATCTGCGATCAGGGTCAGCCAGGCTTTGGCATTCGTTGGCGACAGCCAGGCATGTGGGTCATGATCGTCATGATCGTCATGATCGTCATGGTCTTCGTGACCCGCATCGTCCGCGTGATCATGCGCCTCAAACAATGCGTCTTCCCGGAACTCAAGAAGCTCTGTGCCCTTTGCGTCCAATAGGGCAGTGGCGGTCGCGCCTTGGGCAAGAGTTTCTATCGCGCTGTCCAGCCATGGCGTCAGGTCTTCTCCTACCCAGAACACCAGATCGGCGTTTTGCAACGCGGCTGCCTCGGACGGGCGCAGATTGTATTCATGCGGCGAGGCACCCGGTGCGACGATCAGGGCAGGTGTTCCCACACCCTCCATTACACGGGCCACCAGCGAATGAACCGGGGCAATGTCCGCGGCAACGTTTGGCGCATCTGCGCGGGCCGGTCCACCCAGCAATGCAACTGTGATCGACAATGGAAGAAGAAGCGTTCTGGACATAGAGCTCTCTGTGTGATTTTATAACATTTCAAGTGGCAATACATGATATGAAATAACATGACAAGTGATGTGCACCCAGTACCTGGCAAAGACACCGCCCCGGTCGGGTTTCAGGAACATGACCACCAGAGCTGTGTCGCAACGGCCCTGGCATCTGCCGAAGCCCGGTGCAAAGAGGAAGGGCTGCGTCTGACGCCGGTTCGCCGCAAGGTTCTTGAGATGTTGTTGCAGGAACATCGCGCCCTTGGCGCCTACGCAATCCTTGATCGGTTGCGCGACGAAGGATTCGGGTCCCAGCCTCCGGTCGCTTATCGGGCGTTGGAGTTTCTTGTACAGAACGGCTTTGTCCACAAGATCGAGCGGCTGAACGCGTTTGTCGCCTGCTCTCATCCCGGCGCGGCGCATTCACCTGCTTTCATGATCTGCCGAAAATGTGATGCCGTAGCCGAGGCGCAGTCCGCCCCCTCCAAAGGTGTTCTTGGCGCTGCCGCGCGCGCGGCAGGTTTCGAGATCGAGCGAACGGTTGTAGAGGCTGAAGGTCTCTGCCCTGACTGCACCGAAAAGGCATAAAGATGGCCCTAATCACTGTCGAGAAACTCAGCGTCCGCTATGGCGCGCATACCGTGCTGCATCATGTGGATATGGTCGTTGAACCGGGTGAAATCGTGACCATCGTTGGCCCGAACGGATCAGGCAAGACCAGCCTGCTGCGGGCCATTATCGGTGCGACACGGCCTTCCGCCGGTCACGTGTCACTGAAGCCCGGATTGAAAATCGGATATGTGCCGCAGAAGCTGCATGTCGATCCGACTTTGCCAATTTCCGTCGAAAGGTTCATGCGTCTGACCGATCCTGTGTCGCGCAGGCAATGTGTCGAGGCGCTTGAATCCGCGGGTGTGCCGGATCTGTTGAAACGCCAGATGTCGCAGCTGTCCGGCGGACAGTTTCAGCGGGTGCTGTTGGCCAGAGCCTTGATCAACCACCCGGACATCTTGTTGCTGGACGAAGCGACACAGGGGTTGGACCAACGGGGATCGGCTAGCTTTTACCAGCAGATCGAGGCAGTCCGACGCGAGTCCGGATGCGCCATTCTGATGATCAGCCACGAACTGCACGTGGTCATGAGCGCGTCGGACCGGGTGATATGCCTCAATGGGCATGTCTGTTGCGAAGGATCGCCGGCCGTGGTCGCCTCGGCACCAGAGTATCGGGCCTTGTTCGGAACCGGAACAGGCGGTGCGCTTGCCCTTTATCGTCATGAACATGATCACCATCATGATCATGATCATGATCATGATGCGAACCCACAGGAAGCGGCGGAATAATGCTGGATGATTTCATGATGCGGGCAACGCTCGCCGGTATTGGCGTGGCGTTTGCGGCGGCCCCCCTTGGATGTTTTGTCGTGTGGCGTCGCATGGCGTATTTCGGCGACGCGACCGCGCATGCCGCAATTCTGGGCGTGGCCCTGTCCCTGACGTTTCAGATGTCGATCTTCACGGGCGCGCTGGCTATCGCTTTGGTCATGGCGCTGACCGTTTCGCTTTTGGCCGGTCGCGGTTATGCGATGGACACGCTGCTGGGGGTGCTGGCGCATTCTGCGCTGGCCTTCGGGCTGGTTGCAGTTTCATTCCTGTCCGGTGTCCGGATTGACCTGATGGCGTATCTGTTTGGGGATATTCTGGCGGTCTCCCGTTCTGATCTGGTCGTGATCTGGGGCGGTGCGGCGCTTGTCGTGGCTCTGATTGTCTGGCGTTGGTCGCAACTTCTGACCGCGACACTGAACGAAGAACTGGCCTATGCCAGCGGCTTCGATCCAAGGCGAGAACAACTGATCCTGACCCTGTCACTTGCTGTGACCGTAGCGGTGGCGATCAAGGTTGTGGGCGTGTTGCTGATCGCCGCGATGCTGATTATTCCGGCGGCTGCTGCGCGAAACCTGGCACGGTCACCAGAATCCATGGCCCTGATTGCTGCGGGAATAGGTGCGCTTTCGGCCATCACAGGGCTAAGGGCTGCGTATGTATTCGACACTCCGGCAGGGCCCTCGATTGTCTGCGTTGCCGCGATCGTTTTTGCGTGTCTCAGCCTGATCGGGTGGCGAACGCAGGGCAGAGTCTAAAGTTTCTGTGGCTCGTCGCGGCCGTAGCATCCCGGTCATCCGGTAATGTGACCGAAACGAAAACGCCACAAAAAAGGCCCGCAATCCTGCGGGCCTTTATGCATTTCTATCCGCGCCGTTTATTGCGGGATATCGCCTTCCAGCCCTTCGACATAGAAGTTCATACCGGCCAGAGTACCGTCGTCGGCCACTTCGCCCTCGGCCAGCCAGTCGCTGCCGTCCTGCTTTTTCAGCGGTCCGGTAAAGGCATGATAGCTGCCATCGGCCAGCGCGGCTTTCAGGGCCAGTGCCTCTTCCTTGATGTCCGCGGGAACTGCATCCGAAATCTCACCGATTTCTACCATGCCCGGCCCGATTCCGTCCCAGGTGTTGGACGAGGCCCAGGTGCCGTCCATCACGGCTCGCGTGCGCGCAATGTAATAGGGTCCCCAGTTGTCGATGATCGAGGAAACACGCGGTTTGGGGGCGTATTCGCTCATATCCGAAGCCTGACCGAAGGTGATCACGTTGCCCGCCTCTTGTGCGGCGGCCTGCGGTGCGGTCGAGTCAGTGTGCTGCAGGATCACGTCGGCGCCCTGTTCGATCAGAACCGATGCAGCGTCAGCCTCTTTCGCCGGGTCGAACCATGTATAGGCCCAGACGATCTTGAACTGTACATCCGGGTTCGCTTTCTTGGCGTGGATATAGGCCGAGTTGATACCGCGGATCACCTCGGGGATCGGGTAGGACCCGATATAGCCGATGATGTTCGATTCGGTCATTCTACCCGCGATATGCCCCTGAACCGCGCGGCCTTCGTAGAAACGCGCTGAATAGACCGAGACGTTGTCGGCGGTCTTGTAGCCGGTCGCGTGCTCGAACTTCACGTTCGGGAATTTCTTGGCCACATTGATGGTTGGATCCATATAGCCGAACGAGGTGGTAAAGATCAGATCCGCGCCTTCCAGCGCCATCTGGGTCATCACGCGCTCGGCGTCGGGGCCTTCGGGTACTGATTCAACGAATACAGTCTCGACCTTGTCGCCGAACTCTTCTTCGATCGCCAAACGGCCTTTGTTGTGTTCATAGGTCCAGCCGCCGTCGCCGACAGGGCCGACATAAACAAAACCGACCTTGGTTTTGTCTTGTGCCACTGCACCGGTCGCAAGACCAAGCGCTATCGCGGCAGTTGTCAGAAGCGATTTTAATTTCATGTAGTTACTCCCCAAGTTGGTTCAGTTGGCCCCTAGTGTGAGGCATGGAAGGTCCGGCCCAGTGAGGCAGGTGCGCTGCTCTTGTCGGCCGAAAGGATCACAAGCACAAGGATCGTGATAAGATAGGGTGACATTGCCAGATACTCGACGGGAATGGCAACGCCCGCTGCCTGCAAATTAAGCTGCAAGACGGTGATGCCGCCGAACAAATATGCACCCAGCAGGACCCGCCACGGTTTCCAGCTGGCAAACACCACCAGCGCCAGTGCGATCCAGCCGACACCTGCGGTCATGCCCTCGGTCCATTGCGGCACACGTATCAGACTGATGTAAGCTCCACCCAGACCCGCGCAGGCCCCGCCAAACAGGATCGCCATGATACGGATTTTGATGACCTTGTAGCCAAGCGCATGGGCGGCATCGTGGTTTTCACCAACCGCCCGCAGGATCAACCCGACGCGGGTGTACTTCAGGACGGCCCAGACCACAGCGGTCAGCGCAATGCCCAGATACAGGATGGGATCGTGCCGAAACAGGATCGGGCCGATGACCGGAATATCGCTGATCAAGGGGATGTGGATATCGCCCATGCTGGGTGGTTTGACGCCCACATAGCTTTGCCCCATCAGGGCGCTGAACCCCAGGCCAAACAGGGTCAGCGCAAGGCCGCTGGCAACCTGGTTGGCCAACGCAAACTGTGTCAGCAAGACGAACAGCAGCGACAGCACGGCCCCGCCAATGGCGGCAGCAACAAAGCCCAGCCAGGGCGATCCGGTTTCGACCGAGATCGCAAAACCGCTGATCGCGCCAACGATCATCATGCCCTCGACACCAAGGTTCAGAACGCCTGCCTTTTCCACGACAAGCTCTCCGATCGCGGCCAGCAGAAGGGGGGTTGCGGCCACCATAAGCGAAGCAACCAGAAGAACGGGATTGATTTGACCAAGATCCATGATCACGCCACCTCGCTACGAGCCGCACGGATGCGGAAGTTTGTCAGAAGATCGAAGGCCAGCAGGAAAAACAGCAGCATTCCCTGAAACACCTGAATGGCTGCGGCAGGCAGGCCCAGCTGCGATTGTGCGATTTCACCGCCAATATAGGTCAGCGCCATCAGGCCCCCGGCCAAAAGAATACCCACCGGATGCAGTCGGCCCAGAAAGGCGACGATGATCGCTGTAAAGCCATAACCCACATTGAAATCGATGCTGATCTGACCGGACGGGCCGGACACCTCGAACATCCCGGCCAACCCGGCCAAAGCGCCCGAAATTCCAAGGCAGAACAGGATCAGGCGCGCTGGATTCACACCTGCAAACTTTGCGGCGCGGGGGGCCTCACCCGTCAGACGGATATGGAACCCCAGCATGTGACGGTTCAGCAAAACATAGGCAAAGATCACCGCGATGAAGGCCGCGACAACACCCCAATGCATCCCGGTACCGGCAATCAGCTCGGCATTGTGCGCGCTTTCATAGGATTGCAGGTTGCGCGAGCCGGGAAAGCCGAACCCTTCGGGGTTCTTGAGCAAACCCAGCGAGACCGAGGCCAGCATCTGTTCGGCCACGTAGACCAGCATCAGCGACACGAGGATTTCGTTGGTGCCGAAACGCACTTTCAGCAAAGCCGGGATCGTTGCCCACAGCCACCCGCCAAATGCGCCTGCGGCCACCATGATCGGGAAGATGTACCAGGCGTCGAGCGGATAGAAGGCCAGACCTGCGCCCGCACCGAATATGGCGCCCATGATGTATTGCCCTTCGGCCCCGATATTCCAGATACCGGCCCGAAATCCCAGCGACAATCCGATAGCGATCAACACAAGCGGGGCGCCCTTGACCAGCAATTGAGGGCGGTAATAGAATGCGAACTCGCCAAAAAGCGGCTCCCAGAAGATGGTACCGATGGCTTCGACCGGGTTTTTCCCCAATATGGCAAACAGCAACCCGCCAAACACCATTGTCGCCAGCACCGCCACAAGGGGGGTCGCATAAGACCAGGCCCTGGACGGCTGTGGCCGTTTCTCCAATACAATCATCTGCTCATCCCCCCAGATGTTTCATCTTTTTGCAAATACTCTCGCCGAAGGCGGCTCAGCAGATCACACATGTGCCACCTCCATGCCATGGGCACCGCCCATCATCAGGCCAATCTCATCCACGGTCAGGCCGGTGGTCGGGCGCGGTGCGCTCAGCCGACCTTCGTTTAAGGCCGCAAAACTGTCCGAGATTTCCATCAGCTCATCCAGATCCTGCGAAATGCAGACCACCGCTGTGCCTTTCGCCGCAAGATCGAGTATGGCTTGCCGGATCGACGCGGCCGCCGCGGCATCCACCCCCCAGGTTGGCTGGTTTACCACCAACACATCAGGGTTTTGCAGCACTTCGCGTCCAATCACGAATTTCTGCAGATTGCCGCCGGACAAGGACCGCGCTGCGTTTTCGGGCCCGGGCGTACGTACGTCGAAGGCTTCGATGATCTTTTCGGCAAAACTCCGGGTTTCGGACCATTTCAAGAAGCCGTTTTTCTCAAGCCCTTCCCGCACAGATCCGGTCAGCAAAGCGTTTTCGGTCAGGCTCATGTCGGGCGCCGCCGCGTGGCCGAGCCGTTCCTCAGGCGCGGTCAGAACGCCCAGCTTGCGGCGCGCTGTCGGGCCGAGCTTGCCGATTGCCTGACCGTTGAACTTGATCGCATCCGCCGATGTCAGGATTTCCCCGGACAGCACGCCCAGCAATTCATCCTGCCCGTTTCCGGCAACACCGCCGACGCCCAGAACCTCGCCCTTGCGGACCGTCATGTGCACATTGCGCAATGCGGTGCCGAATTCCGAAGGCGAGGGGACTGACAGCCCGCTGACATCCAGCGCGACCTCGCCCAGTTCCCGGCCCGAGCGTTCAGGCGTCTGCAACGTCGACCCGACCATCATCTCGGCCATGTCGCGCGCCGAGGTTTCAGCGGGAACACATTCGCCCACGTTCTTGCCCAGACGCAGGATCGTGGCATGGTCGCACAGCGTTCGGATCTCCTCCAGTTTATGCGAGATATAAAGGATCGAGGTTCCCTCGGAGCGTAGCTTGTTCAGCGTCTCAAACAGGATATTGACCTCTTGCGGGGTCAGAACCGAGGTCGGTTCGTCCATGATCAGCAGTTTGGGGTCCTGCAGCAGGCAGCGAATGATCTCGACCCGCTGGCGTTCGCCTGCGGACAGATCGCCAACCGTGCGGAACGGGTCCAGCGGCAGACCATAGGTTTCCGAGACTTCGCGAATGCGCGATGCCAGATCCCCCATCGGGGGCGGATTCTCCATCCCCAGCGCGATATTCTCGGCCACGTTCAGCGCGTCAAACAGCGAAAAATGCTGGAACACCATCGCGATCCCATCGGCACGGGCCGCGCGCGGTTCGGGCGGCGCAAACGGATTGCCGCGCAGCTTCATGGTGCCGCTGTCCGGCTTCACAAGCCCATAGATCATTTTCACCAGCGTGGATTTCCCCGCGCCGTTTTCACCCAGCAGCGCGTGCACTTCGCCTTCACCGATGTCAAAGGACACCTGATCATTGGCCACAACACCGGGGTAGGCTTTGGTCAGCCCTTGCAAGCTCAAAAGTGGAATGGTCACGCGCTCAGGTCCTTCTTCAACTCGTTTTGCAGGGCCGGGCGCAGCAATTGTGCAGCGACGCCCACGGCGATCATATGTGGATGCTTCCCTATCGACGGGTCACCGATCGGGCAGGTGATCCGGCTTATCCGTTCAGGCGGATGCCCAAGAGCGGCCAACCGCGACCGGAATCGCGCCCATTTCGTAGCCGAGCCGATCAGCCCCGCAAAGCCAAAATCGTGCAAAAGCAGTCTGTTGCACAGTTCAAAGTCAAGGCTATGCGAGTATGTCAGCACAAGATGTTCGGCGTCGGATGGGGCATGGCGGATCAGCTCGGCCGGTTTTGTGGCCGGAACAATTGTCACGCCCGCTGGCACAGTGGCCGGAAAGCGCTGACGGTTGGTGTCCACCCAGGTGATCGCAACATCGGGAAGCGGGGACAGCACATCCACCAGCGCCCGGCCGACATGGCCCGCGCCCCAGATCCACAGATTGCGTGTCGGCTTGTGAACAGGTTCAACCATCCAGCCATCGATCAGCTGCGGTTCTGGCGCAATCCCCTGTCCGCGCGCCGTCGCCAGCATTCGCTTGACCGACAGGGGCATCTCGTCACCCGTGGCCGGGCGCGCGATGACCGTATCGTCCAGATCATTGACAGTGTTTGCGTCGTAGACCTCGCTCAGCAACGACACGGCACCGCCACAGCATTGCCCCAACTCGGGTCCAAGTGCATGATGCGTCAGGCGGGTTGGCGTGGTTTGCAACCGTGCGGCATTTGCCGCCTGGTATTCCAGTGTTCCGCCACCAATTGTGCCGCTTTGCCCGCCGTCCCAGACCAGCATGGCGGCACCAACTTCGCGTGGAGACGACCCTTTGATCCCGGCGATGACCACCCGAACCACTTTGCCGTGGGTTTTGACCGCCTCCCTCAAAGCCTCTAGGTCAAATCCCATCAGATATCTCCCTTCATCCTCTGGACGCCGCGCCAGACCTCTTCGGCGGTGGCGGGCGCGTTGAGTGCCGGATAGGTGTCCCCGCAGGCTGCCACCGCATTCGAAAGCGCCAGCCAGGCCGATATTCCCAGCATGAACGGGGGTTCCCCCACGGCTTTCGAGCGATAGATGGTGTCCTCTCGGTTCTCGCCATCCCAAAGTGCGACGTTGAAAATGTCGGGCCGGTCGGAACAGGCCGGGATCTTGTAGGTCGAGGGCGCATGTGTGCGCAGGTTGCCCTTGCCGTCCCAGACCAGTTCCTCGGTCGTCAGCCAGCCCGCGCCCTGCACGTAACCGCCTTCGACCTGTCCGACATCCAGCGCCGGGTTCAGCGAAGCGCCCGCGTCATGCAGGATATCTGTGCGCAGAATGCGGTTCTCGCCCGTCAACGTGTCCACAGCGACCTCGGTGACCGAAGCACCATAGGCGAAGTAGTAAAACGGGCGACCGCGCCCCGCGATCCGGTCCCATTCGATCTTGGGCGTTTTATAAAAGCCGGTGGCCGACAGGCTTATGCGACCCTGATAGGCCAGTGCGGCAGCTTCGGCGAACGTGTACCGTTCTTCACCAACCGAAACGTGGCTATCCGTGAAAGTGACGGCAGAGGGGGCGGCCTGATGCCGTTCAGCCAGATAATCGGCCATCCGGTCGCGGATCGTATCGCAAGCCGCTTTCACCGCCATGCCGTTCAGATCGCTGCCCGAAGACGCTGCCGTGGCTGACGTATTCGGCACTTTGGCCGTATCGGTGGCGGTGATCTTGACCATCTCAAGCGGGATGCCGAAACGCGACGCGGCCACTTGCGCGACCTTCTGGAACAGGCCCTGACCCATCTCGGTGCCGCCATGATTCAGGTGGACCGAACCATCCTGATACACATGCACCAGCGCACCGGCTTGGTTCAGATGGGTCAGCGTGAAGGAAATTCCGAACTTGACCGGAGAAAAGGCGATGCCCTTCTTGATCACGCTGTTTTCGGCGTTCCATTTCTCGATGGCCGCTTTGCGCGCGGCATAGTTGCTGGACTTCATCAGCGCTTCGGTCATGCCATGCAGTTCGAAATCGCTGACCTCCATTCCGTAGGGCGTCGTGTTGCCGCCAGCGGGCAGGGGGCGGACCGGGGCCGTCCCTGTTTCCACCGCGCCACGGCTGGTCAGGTCTTCGTGCGGGTCGGGATGACCCAGCGGTTTTTCGTGGGGTTGGACTTCGGCAACCTTATGCGCGGGCTCGTAATAGTTGCGGCGGCGCAATTCCACCGGGTCCAGCCCAAGTTCATGCGCGGCGTGGTCCATCACCCGTTCGATGGCAACCATCCCCTGCGGGCCACCAAACCCGCGATAGGCGGTGGCTGACTGCGTGTTGGTCTTCAACCGATGGCTTTCAATCCGGGCATTGGGCAGCAGGTAGGCATTGTCCGAATGCAGCATCGCACGGTCGGCGACGGGCAGGGACAGGTCCTGCGCCCAGCCGCAGATCGCGTATTGCAGAAAGGACACGCCCTGAATGTGACCCTGTTCGTCAAATCCCGCGCGATAGGAAATCCGGAAGGCGTGGCGTTTGCCGGTGATGATCATGTCATCATCGCGGTCATAGCGCATCTTGCAGGCTTTGCCGGTTGCCCGCGCCGCCACTGCGCAGGCGACGGCCAGCGCATTCCCCTGGCTTTCCTTGCCACCGAATCCGCCACCCATGCGCCGGGTTTCGACGCGGATCGCATGCATTGGCAGGCCCAGAGCGTCCGCCACCTTGTGCTGTATCTCGGTCGGGTGCTGGGTCGAGCTGTGGACCAGCATGTCGCCGCCTTCATTCGGCACGGCAAGGGCTGCCTGACCTTCCAGATAGAAATGCTCCTGACCGCCGATCTCGAATGTTCCGTCGATGACGTGGGCTGCGCTTTCAATCGCGGCGTCCGCGTCGCCCTTGGCATAGATACGGGGCCCGTCTTCAAATCGGCTGTCTGCGGCCAGAGCTTCTTCCACCGTCAGGATCGGTGTGTCCTCTGCATAGTCGATCTTGCCCAACCGAACCGCCTTGCGGGCGGCCAGATGGCTGGTGGCAACCACAAGGAAAACAGGCTGGCCGATATAGTGAACCGTCCCGTCGGACAGCAACGGTTCATCGTGGATCGAGGGCGAAACATCGTTGGCAAAGGGCAGGTCCTGTGCCGTCATGACCTTGACGACCCCGGCTGCTGCTTTCACGGCAGACAGGTCCATCGCGGTAATCGTGCCCTTGGCGATCGGGCTCAGGCCAAAGGCCAGATGCAATGTGCCCTTTGGCGTCGGGATGTCGTCCACATATCGGGCGGAACCGGATACGTGCAGCGGTGCCGCGTCGTGGGGAAGGGGTTTGGTTACGCTCATGCCGATACCTCCAGCACGTTGGTCACTTGGCCCTGATCCTCAAGGAAGTACCGTTCCAGCATCGCTTTGGCGGTCTCAAGCCTGTACGTGGCCGAGGCGCGCATATCGGTAAGCGGTGAATAATCGTCGTCAAAAGCGGGCAGAGCGGCGTCAATCGTCTCGCGCGTCCATGGCTTGCCGATCAACGCGGCCTCGACATGGTTTGCCCGTTTCGGAATGCCAGCCATACCGCCAAACGCGATGCGCGCAGCCGCCACCCGTCCGTCTGAAATGGTAATGTTGAAACATCCGCACACGGCCGAGATATCCTGATCGAACCGTTTGCTCAGCTTGTAGCATTTCAATCGGTCCGCCTGACGCGGGAAGCTGACGGCTTCGACAAACTCACCCGGCGCGCGGTCCTGTTTCCCGTAATCGATGAAGAAGTCTTCCAGCAGGACTGACCGGCGTTCATCACCTTTGCGCAGGTGCAGCGTCGCACCCAATGCGATGAGCGCGGGCGGGTTGTCTCCGATTGGTGAGCCATTGGCGATGTTGCCACCCACAGTGGCCGCGTGACGGACCTGAACACTGGCATAGCGCCGGATCATTTCGGCATACGATGGGTGAATGTCCGCCAAGGCTTCGCCCATGCGGTTCATATCGACCATGGCACCGAAACGAAATTCTACGTCGGTGATCGTGATCTCTTTCAAATCGTCACAGCGGTTCAGGAAGATCACCGGATCAAGATCGCGCAGTTGCTTGGTCACCCAAAGCCCAACATCAGTTGCGCCCGCGACCAAAGTGGCATTTGGGTTCTCGGCATACACAGCAGCCAGCGCGTCGGACGAGCCCGGCAGCATGGGTGAGGCGGCGGGCGTTGCGACAGGCTTGTCCTTGACCCAGACAGGCACGGGATGCTTCTCGGCCGCTTCGGCTGCGCGAATAATGGGTGCATAACCCGTGCAACGGCACAGATTACCGGCAAGCTGTGTGTCGTGATCCGTCGCGCCATTGGTGTGACCGGCCACCATAGACATGACAAAACCGGGTGTGCAAAAGCCGCATTGCGACCCGTGCAAGTCAACCATGGCCTGCTGAACCGGATGGACCTCACCATCGGGGCTGCAGGCGCCTTCGACGGTTCGAACCGCCTTGCCATGCAACTGCGGCAGGAACAGGATGCACGAGTTCAGGGCCTTTGCGCCACCCGCATCCGTCACCATGACAGTGCAGGCACCGCAATCGCCTTCGTTGCAGCCTTCTTTGGTGCCGGTCAGGCCACGATCTTCACGCAGCCAATCCAGCAGAGTGGCTGTCGGATTGATATCCGTCAGCTCCACTGTCTCTCCATTCAGAAGAAACGTGATGTCCATTCGAGAAACCCGTCGCCTTACCCGGTTGCGCCCTGGTGGTGCCCTCCTTCGATGCGACGTAGAAAGAGTGGCGGGCGGATAGCTTGCAAATGGATGTTAGAAACAGCATGCGTGATCTGGCAAGAAAAACTGCCTGTATGATGCATCATTACAGCCAAGTGGCGTGGATTTGCGCACCCTGTGTAAATATCAGTTGCTTGAAACTAAAGCGTTTTTTTGTCAGTGAAGATGTCGCTTTCCGAAGCACCTTCTGGAAAATCCGAATAATCGAAAATGATTATTTTGCCAAACAATGGCGCAGGTTCCGGCTTTTGCATGCCTCGCGGCTAGGGTAGCGTGCCGTTCATGAGCAGAAACCCCCGATTCATTCACCTACGTGTTCACACCGAATACTCCCTTCTGGAAGGCGCTGTGCGGCTGAAAAAACTGCCCGCCCTGTGCGAGAAGATGGAGATGCCTGCCGTCGCGGTGACTGACACGAGTTCCATGTTTTCGGCGCTGGAATTTTCGGTGACAGCCAGCCAGGCCGGTGTCCAGCCGATCATGGGCTGTCAGGTTGATCTGACTTACGTTCAATCGCAACCGGGGGAAAAGCCAAAAACGCCCGCGCCGCTTGTTCTGCTGGCACAGTCCGAGGCGGGGTACGAGAACCTGATGAAGCTGAGCACGTGCCTTTACGTGGACAAGAGCGGGCAGTTGCCGCAGGTCACGCTGGACGAGCTTGCGGGCCGCTCCGACGGGCTGATCTGCCTGTCCGGAGGGCCCGATGGGCCGGTGGGCCGCCTGTTGCAGCAGGGGCAACGCCCGGCGGCCGAGGCGCTGGTGGATCGGCTGGCCGCGATCTTTCCGGATCGTCTGTATATCGAACTCCAGCGTCATCCGGGCGAGGACGGCCAACCAGAGGCCGAACGCCAGACCGAGCGCGGCCATATCGAGATGGCCTATGCCAAGAACCTGCCGCTGGTTGCCACCAATGACGTCTATTTCCCGACCTCGGATATGTACGAGGCCCATGATGCGCTGATCTGTATCGCCGAAGGGGCCTATGTCGACCAGCAGGAAGGTCGCCGCCGCCTGACCGCGCAGCATTATTTCAAGTCGCAGCAGGAAATGGTGACGCTGTTTGCCGATCTGCCCGAGGCCATCGAGAACACTGTCGAGATTGCCAAACGCTGCGCTTTCATGGCCTATCGGCGTGATCCGATCCTGCCGAAATTCGCCGATGACGAGGTCGCTGAACTACGCCGCATTGCCAACGAGGGCTTGCAGAAACGTCTGGCCGTGATCCCCCATGCGGTGACGCCCGAGGAATATCAGGAACGGCTGGATTTCGAGCTTGGCATCATCGAAGGAATGGGTTTCCCCGGCTACTTCCTGATCGTTGCCGACTTTATCCAATGGGCCAAGGATCACGATATTCCGGTTGGACCGGGGCGGGGATCGGGTGCGGGCTCGCTGGTGGCTTATGCGCTGACAATCACCGACCTCGATCCGCTGCGTTACAGCCTGCTGTTTGAACGGTTCCTGAATCCCGAACGGGTTTCGATGCCCGACTTCGATATCGACTTCTGTATGGATCGCCGCGAAGAGGTGATCCGCTACGTGCAGCAGAAATACGGTCGCGACAAGGTGGGGCAGATCATCACTTTCGGTGCCTTGCTGTCCAAGGCTGCCGTACGCGATATCGGGCGGGTGCTGCAAATGCCTTACGGGCAGGTGGACCGTCTGTCCAAGATGATCCCGGTTGAAGGGGTAAAACCGGTTTCCATCGAAAAAGCCCTGAAGGACGAGCCGCGCCTGCGGGAGGAAGCTCGTAACGAAGAGGTGGTGGATCGTTTGCTGACGTATGGCCAGCAGGTCGAAGGGCTGCTGCGCAACGCCTCGACCCACGCGGCTGGGGTTGTGATTGGTGACCGGCCACTGGACGCGCTGGTGCCGATCTATCAGGACCCGCGATCCGACATGCCTGCAACCCAGTTCAACATGAAATGGGTGGAACAGGCCGGGCTGGTAAAGTTCGACTTTCTGGGTCTGAAAACCCTGACCGTGATCCAGAACGCGATGGACTTGATCTTCAAGTCCGGACGGAAGCTGCATATCGCCGCCGATGGCACCGAGCTTTACGAACCTGCCGAGGGGGCCGAGAACCAGATCAACGCCATCCCACTGGATGACGAGGCGACGTATAAGCTCTATTCAGCGGCCAAGACGGTCGCGGTGTTCCAAGTTGAATCCTCAGGCATGATGGACGCGCTCAAGCGCATGAAACCTACCTGTATCGAGGATATCGTGGCCCTCGTCGCGCTCTATCGTCCCGGCCCGATGGAGAACATCCCGACCTATTGCGAGGTCAAGAACGGGCTGCGCGAAATCACATCCGTTCACCCGCTGATCGACCACATTCTTGAGGAAACTCAAGGCATTATCGTCTATCAGGAACAGGTGATGCAGATCGCGCAGGTTATGGCCGGGTACAGCCTGGGCGGCGCGGACCTGCTGCGCCGCGCGATGGGTAAGAAGATCAAAGAGGCGATGGATGCCGAACGCCCCAAGTTCGAAAAAGGCGCGGCAGAAAACGGGGTGGATGCCAAGAAAGCCAGCGAAGTCTTCGACCTACTCGAGAAATTCGCCAATTACGGCTTCAACAAATCCCACGCCGCCGCCTATGCGGTGGTCAGCTATCAAACCGGCTGGTTGAAGGCGAACCATCCGGTCGAGTTCATGGCGGGCGTCATGAATTGTGATATCCATCTGACTGACAAGCTGGCGATCTATTTCGAAGAGGTCCGAAAAGGGCTGGAACTGCCGTATGTCCCACCTTGTGTGAACCGATCTCAGGCCACGTTCGATGTTGATAACGGACATCTGGTCTATGCGCTGGGCGCGCTCAAGAATGTGGGTGTCGAGGCGATGAACCTGATCGTTGCGGGTCGCGCGGACAAGCCGTTTGTCAACCTGTTCGATTTCGCCCGCCGTGTGGATTTGAAGAAAGTGGGCAAACGCCCGCTTGAGATGCTGGCCCGCGCCGGGGCCTTTGATGAGCTGGACCGGAACCGCCGCCGTGTGTTTGAAAGCCTAGATGCGCTGGTGCAGTATTCGGCCGCGATCCATGAACAGAAGAATTCGAACCAGGTGTCACTGTTTGGCGAGGCCGGAGATGACCTGCCCGAACCGCGCCTAGCGCCGACCCCCGACTGGTTGCCGGCTGAACGTCTGAGCGAAGAGTTCAAGGCCATCGGCTTCTACCTCTCTGGTCATCCGCTGGACGACTATATGCCGGCCTTAAAGCGTAAACAGGTTCTGACGCTGGACGAGGTGACAGAGAAAGCCCGCTCTGGCCCGTTGATCGCCAAGATGGCCGGAGTGGTTGCCGGGCGGCAGGAACGGAAATCGGCCAAGGGCAACCGGTTCGCCTTTGCCCAGCTTTCGGACCCGATCGGCGCTTATGAGGTCACGCTGTTTTCCGACACGCTGGAGAAATGCCGCGAGTTTCTGGAAACCGGCGCTCAGGTGGTTCTGACCGTTGAGGCGACGATGGAGTCCGATCAGCTCAAGCTGCTGGGGCGTTCGGTTGGACCAGCGGATTCTGTGGTGGCCGAAGCCGGGGCGACGGGCCTGCGCATCTTTGTCGACGAAGCGCGGGCAGTGTCGACGATTGCAACGGTTCTTGAAGAAGCCGCAACCGCTGCCAAGGGTGCGGCCCGAGGACCGATCCAGCTGCTGTTGCTGGACCCCGGCCTGCCCGGCGACGTCGAAATCGACTTGGGGCGCGTGTTTCCGATAAACCCGCAGATCAAGGGCGCGATCAAATCGCTGGAAGGCGTGATGACCGTCGAAGAGATCTGACACCGCTTTGTTGCCAGACAGTTAGCGCATCGCTAGGCTGACCTTGCAAATATGTCTTCTACTCATGCCACGGGAGGGCGTTGATATGACGATTGCAGGTCTCAATCTCAGAACGATTGTATTGGGGGCGGCGGCATCGCTGGCTTTGGTTTCGGCGACAGCCACGCTTGCGGACGACAAAAAGAAAGAGAACACGATCAAAGGTGCTGTGATTGGGGCCGGGGTTGGGGCCTTGATCGGCGACGGCAAAGGCGCCGCCGCAGGGGCAATTGTTGGTGCGCTAATCGGCGCGAACTCGAAATAAGCGGGGGCGGGATGATGCGTTTGAACGCGATGAAAGTGATCACCACCACAGCGCTGCTTACAGGGCCCGGTTTTGCCCTTGCGGACGAGGAAGCCGAACAGATGGTGCAAGCGGCGCTGCCGCTTATGTACCACACCTGCGCGTCGGTCATCGAAGAGGCCGACGGGAATGAAGAATACATTGTGGACGTGGTCGGCAAGATGACGGCGTTGTCACTTTATAACCGTCAGGTCGACCTCGAAGCTCATGCCAGTTCGGACGAGGAAAAGGCCACGCTGCGCGAAACATTTGTGGCGGCTCTGAAAGAGGGTTGCGCTGGGGATGAAAACGCCCTGCTGGGTGGCGTCGTCGACAACGCGGTGAAATCAACGCTGGGGCTGTAAGCCTTCAGTAATGTGGCGGGCGTTCGTCACCAAGGACAACGCCGCCTGACCCTTCCTGTGCGCGTTCGGCCTCGCGGTGCAGCAGCATCTCGACACGGCGGGTCAGCCGGTCAATCTCGGCCTGTTGCCTGGTGACAACCGCGTTCAATTCGTCAACCGTGCGGGTCAGATGGGCAATCTGTTCTTCCAGATGCTGCATGGAATGCTCCTGTCTTTCAGGCTGCACATAGCGACCCTGTGACGCCTTGGCCAGAGAAAGCGCGCCTTGCCCAGATGCGGGCCATGGGATAGACCGCGCGCGGAACAGGTACACTCCCAAGGACGCCCCACATGGCCAAGCCCAAGAAACAGCCCCGCCCCAAGGCCGAAACGCCGAAAGGGTTCCGTGACTATTTCGGCGAGGAAGTCACGCAGCGCACCGAGATGCTGCGGACGATTGCGGGTGTCTATCATCGGTACGGGTTTGACGCGCTGGAAAGCAGTGCGGTCGAAACCGTCGAGGCGCTGGGCAAGTTCCTGCCCGACGTGGACCGCCCGAACGAGGGCGTCTTTGCATGGCAGGAGTTTGACGAGGGCGGAAATGGCGACTGGATGGCCCTGCGTTATGACCTGACCGCGCCACTGGCCCGTGTCTACGCCCAGCACCGCAACGACCTGCCGACGCCTTATCGCCGTTATGCAATGGGTCCGGTCTGGCGCAACGAAAAGCCGGGGCCGGGGCGCTTTCGGCAGTTCTATCAGTGCGATGCGGATACGGTCGGAACCGCCTCGATGGCTGCTGACGCCGAGATCTGTGCAATGCTTTGCGATGCGTTGGAAGAGGTAGGAATTCCGCGTCGCGATTATGTAGTACGGATCAATAATCGCAAGGTGCTAAATGGTGTTCTCGAGGCAGTGGAATCTCTTGGCGGCAGCCAAGTAGACCGCGATGCTATTCTTCGCACGATAGATAAGTTCGACAAAGTAGGCAAAACAGGCGTACTTGAGTTATTGACAACAGGTCGGAAGGATTCCTCAGGTGCCTTCATTGATGGTGTTGGACTGAAAGACTATCAAGCCGAACCAGTTATAGATTTCCTGACTGCGAAGTCTCCTATTCAGTCAGAAACCTTTGATCGCCTCAGAAATGCTGTTGCCGACTCCAAAATAGGCAATGAAGGTGTTGAAGAGTTAGAGCAGATTGCCGAAATCTTGAATGCGCAAGGTTATAGTCGAGACCGCATTGTCATTGACCCCTCCGTCGTCCGTGGCCTCGGCTATTACACAGGTCCGGTCTATGAGGCCGAGCTGACGTTCGAAATCTTCGACGAGAAAGGCCGCAAGCGGCAGTTCGGCTCGGTTGCGGGTGGCGGGCGCTATGACGATCTGGTCAAGCGGTTTACCGGACAGGAAGTTCCCGCGACCGGCGTGTCTATCGGCGTGGATCGGTTGCTGGCCGCGCTGCGCGAAAAAGGCAGGATCAGCGCCCACGCCAAAGGCCCCGTCGTAGTCACCGTGATGGACCGCGACCGGATGGCTGATTATCAGGCGATGGTGGCCGAGCTGCGCAATGCGGGCATCCGGGCCGAGGTGTATCTGGGCAATCCCAAGAACTTTGGCAACCAGTTGAAATACGCGGACAAGCGCAACTCGCCGGTTGCGGTGATCGAAGGCGGGGACGAAAAGGCAAAGGGCATCGTGCAGATCAAGGACCTGATCCTTGGGGCCAAGATCGCCGAAAGCGCCACACTGGAAGAATGGAAAGAACGCCCCAGCCAGTTTGAAGTATCGCGCGCTGATCTGGTCGCGAAAGTGCGTGAAATTCTGGACAGTCAGGACTGACCCATGCCCAACCGTTCCCAGATACAGGCCCGTGCCGCGATGATGCGTGTCCGGTTCGAGGCTGCGGGCGCGCAGGTGGTGGATACGCCCCTGTTGCAACCCGCTGAAATGTTGCTGGACCTCTATGGCGAGGATATCCGCGCCCGTGCCTACGTGACCTCGGACGCGCTGCGGGGCGAGCAGATGCTGCGCCCGGACTTCACCCTGCCTGTTGTTCAGATGCACATGCGGGACGGGGCCGAGCCTGCCCGCTATACCTATTCCGGTGAGGTGTTCCGCCGTCAGGAACACGACCCGGACCGGTCGAACGAGTATATTCAGGTGGGGTACGAAGTGTTTGACCGCGAAGATCCCGCTGGTGCCGATGCCGAAGTGTTTTCGCTGATGGCGCTGCAACTGCGCGGGCTGCCCCTGCGCGCAGCCACCGGGGATATCGGTATCCTGACGGCGGCTGTCGAAGGGCTTCGGACCACAGACCGCCGCAAGGCCGCGCTGATGCGGCACCTGTGGCGGCCGCGCCGGTTCCGTGCGCTGCTGGACCGGTTTGCAGGGCGCAAACCGGGGCCCGAAGGTCGTGACGCGCTTTTGGACGCGGACAACCCGATGGCGGTTGATGTTCCGATGATCGGCAAGCGTCGCGCGCCCGAAATTGCCGACCGGATCAAAGCCCTGCGCGAAGATCGCGCTGCGCCGCCGATCTCCGACAATGAACTGGCCGGGTTGGAAACGCTTCTGAATGTGCGTGAAACCATGCCCTTCGCGCTGGAACAGCTGCGGGACGTGGCAGTGGATCTGCCGCAGATCACCCCGGCGCTGGACCGGTTGGAAGCGCGGATCGCAGCCCTGCAGGCGCGTGGTGTCGATGTTGCACGGCTGGATTTCGAAGCGTCATATGGCCGGACATCGATGGAATATTACGACGGGTTTGTCTTTGGGTTCTACGCCGAAGGCCGCCCCGACCTGCCGCCCGTCGCCACGGGTGGGCGCTATGATGCGCTGACGCGCCGCCTGGGGGATGGGGCCGAAATCCCTGCGATCGGCGGCGTGATCCGCCCGGACCTGATGCTTGAAATCGAGGAGGCCGCGCAATGAGTGTGAAACTGGGCGTGCCCTCGAAGGGCCGGTTGATGGAAAAGACCGTCTCATGGTTCGAAAAACATGGCATCGTGCTGTCCCGCAACGGCTCGGACCGGGAATATGCGGGTCGGGTCGACGGGATCGAAGGCGTCTCACTGATCCTTTTGTCGGCGGGTGAAATTCCGCGCGAACTTGCGTCGGGCCGTATTCATCTGGGCGTCACCGGGATCGATCTGGTGCATGAGAAACTGCCGCGCTGGGAACAGCAGGTCGAAGAGATTGCACAGCTGGGCTTTGGCAAGGCCGATCTGATCATAGCCACACCCGCCTGCTGGGTCGATGTGGACACGCTGGACGATCTCGATGCGGCAGCAGCAGCATTTCGCAACACCCACGGCCACCGGCTGCGGATTGCCACCAAATATCACCGACTGGTGCGTGAGTTCCTGACAGACGCGGGCGTGGCCGATTATACTCTGGTCGACAGCCAGGGGGCGACCGAAGGTACGGTCATGAACGAAACAGCCGAGGCAATTGCCGATATCACTTCGTCCGGTGAAACCCTGCGGGCGAACCACCTCAAGATCCTGTCGGACGGTCTGATCCTGCAATCGCAGGCCACATTGTGGCGCAGCCGGGTTGCAAAGGTCGACGCGGCGGACAAGGCGGTTCTGACGGAATTGCTGGATCGGCTGCGGTAATTACAGCACACCGATATCCGCAAGGGCGCGGTTGAGATCATCGGGCAGGGCGTCGTCCTGCGCGCGCCCTTTCGGCAGGTCAGATGGTGTATCTTCCGGTTTCAGGTATCGCCAGCCCTGAAACGGGCGCTTCAAGGCGTTCTGTGTCCGATGAACTATTGGGTCAAGTACGATGGCGCAGCGGCGGATACCGTCTTCACCAATCACCTCATCCAGGCGCAGAATGCGCTGGCGGCACTGTACGACACCCTTGATGACCCAATAGATTGATCCGCCATTCAGAATCTCGGCATCACGTTTGGGCCACATGCGGGTTACGTGGCGCGGATATCCGTCCTCATAAAGCGGCATTCGGCTGTCCTGCCACGCGATCAGAGAGTCCACGCTTTCCGAACCAACCGAAAGTTTGATGAGGTTCACGTACTTATCCACAGCTTTCCCACAGAGTCGTCCATTTGCTATCTATCCATTGTAGCTCAGGATTGGCTTTCATCAAGGTGTAGTGGGTGTTAGTCTGGATACCTCTTTCAGCACAGGGAATCACCAATGAGCCGCTTTGCCGCCCCCATCGCCGAGCAGATCTGGGATATGAAATACCGCTTCAAACAGGCGGATGGCACGCCCATCGATCAGACGGTTGAAGACAGCTGGCGACGCATCGCCCGTGACCTCGCGCGGGTCGAGGACGATCCGGATCATTGGGAAGACAGGTTTTACGAGGCACTGGAAGATTTCAAGTATCTGCCCGCCGGGCGCATCACCGCTGGCGCAGGCACCGCGCGGCAGGTGACGCTGTTCAACTGTTTCGTCATGGGCACCATCCCCGACAGCATGGGTGGTATCTTTGACATGCTGAAAGAGGCCGCGCTGACCATGCAGCAGGGGGGCGGGATCGGCTATGATTTCTCGACCATCCGCCCGCGCGGCGCGGATGTGAAGGGCGTGGCGGCAGATGCCTCGGGCCCGCTCAGCTTTATGGATGTGTGGGACGCAATGTGCCGGACGATCATGTCCGCGGGCTCGCGCCGGGGGGCGATGATGGCCACCATGCGCTGTGACCATCCCGATATCGAACAGTTCATCACCGCCAAATCTGACCCGGCCCGCCTACGCATGTTCAATATGTCGGTGCTGGTGACCGATCCCTTCATGGAGGCGGTCAAGGACGACGGCCCGTGGGAGTTGCAGTTTGACGGCAAGATCTATCACACCGTTCAGGCGCGTGATTTGTGGAACAAGATCATGCAGGCCACGTATGATTATGCCGAACCGGGCGTGATCTTCATCGACCGCATCAATCAGGCCAACAACCTGAGCTATGTTGAAACCATCGCCGCGACGAACCCCTGTGGCGAGCAGCCTCTGCCGCCTTACGGGGCTTGCCTGCTGGGCTCGATCAATCTGGCGCGGCTGGTTGCCGAACCGTTCGGGGATGCCGCGCATCTGGATGAACCGGCGTTGCAGGAACTGGTCGCGACAGCCGTGCGCATGATGGATAACGTCGTGGACGCCTCGAAATTCCCGCTGGCCGAGCAAGAGGCGGAAGCGCAGGACAAGCGCCGCATCGGGCTGGGCGTGACGGGTCTTGCGGATGCGTTGCTGATGCTGGGCCTGCGCTATGGGTCCGACGAGGCGGCGCGCCAGACGGAACGCTGGTTGCACGCAATCGCCCGCGCCGCATACCTGGCCTCGGTCGACCTGGCTAAGGAGAAAGGCGCGTTCCCCCTGTTCGACGCTGAGAAATATTTGGCCAGCGGCACGATGCAACAAATGGATGACGACGTCCGCGATGCGATCCGCGAACATGGTATCCGCAACGCTCTGCTGACCTCGATTGCGCCCACGGGCACGATTTCGCTTTATGCCGGGAATGTGTCGTCGGGGATTGAACCGGTCTTTGCCTATGCCTACACCCGCAAGGTTCTGCAAAAAGACGGCTCGCGCTCCGAGGAAGAGGTTGTGGATTACGCCGTTCAGATGTGGCGCGACAAGTTCGGCGACGCAGCGCTGCCCGACTATTTCGTCAATGCCCAGACCCTGACGCCGTTGGATCATGTCAAGATGCAGGCGGCGGCGCAGAAATGGATCGACAGCTCGATCTCCAAGACCATCAACTGCCCGGAAGATATCAGCTTTGACGCCTTCAAGGACGTCTACATGCAGGCTTGGGATCAGGGCTGCAAAGGGTGCACGACCTATCGCCCCAACGATGTGACTGGCTCGGTTCTGACTGTTTCGGAAAGCGATGACAAGGTGCCGGGGGAAAGCGCGAATGCGCCACATGAAATTGAAGGCGGCGACGTCATCTACATGTCCGAACCGCTGGATCGCCCGCAATCGCTGGAGGGCTCGACCTACAAGCTGAAATGGCCCGATAGCGAGCACGCGATTTATCTGACCATCAACGACATCATCATCTCGGGCCGCCGCCGCCCGTTCGAGGTGTTCATCAACTCCAAGAACATGGAACATTACGCATGGACACTGGCGCTGACGCGGATGATCTCGGCCGTGTTCCGCCGGGGTGGGGACGTGTCCTTTGTGGTCGAGGAGCTGAAAGCCGTTTTCGACCCGCGCGGCGGGGCATGGGTCAAAGGCAAGTATATCCCATCGATCCTGGCCGCGATCGGGGGCGTGATCGAACAGCACATGGTTGCCATCGGCTTTCTGGAAGGCGAGGGGATGGGGCTGAAATCCGACCCTCAGGCGCAGGTGGTGAACCTGGACGCGCCACGCGGCAAAGCCTGCCCGTCCTGCGGTCAGTATGACATGGTCATGATCGAAGGCTGCATGACCTGCCGCAGCTGCGGTCATTCCAAATGCGGGTAGGTATGAGGCGCTGCGCGAAAGTCTGAACCGCCGGGCAATACGAACCCATATCGGCGGTTTTGGCGCCCATAAACAAGGTAATTAGCGCCCACAACTCGCAAATCTAAGGATTTATAGGGAAACAAGGTGCCGGATCGTTGACAACGGCGCCTTGTTTTTTGCGAGATTGGGAATGTACGCAGAAGTCTTACGAGAATTGATGGCAACAAGCTTCAGAAAGCGATGACCACTGCGACTGCCGTCAAGGTCCGAGTTGCGCAGACAGCGGACTTTGCAAAATTCAGCGGACGGCCCAATTCGGACGTCGCCCGATGGGCGTCGTTGCTGCGTTGCAGCCCGCCATTCGCCGCGAGCGCCACGCTAGAAAACAATTCGACGCGAGCACATGACTTTGCCGAAACCACCTGCCATGAGGCCAGAGATTGTTCCATTATCGATTTCCAGATCGATTTTTATCAGGCTCGGACTCGCCGGGTTCATAAACACCCCTTGTTCGATTTGAAATGATCGTTGAGATGATCCGACAAAGTCGTGCAATACACACGCTAAAGGCCCCGCAGCCATCCCCGTCGCAGCTTCTTCTTCAATCGCATATCTGGGCGCAAACATGCGGGTTGTCGCGTCTCGGTTGGTCGCTGATGGGTCTGTTGTAAAGACGTAATAGCCGATCAGATCCAGTTGTTCGCTGATTTGTGTGATTTTGGCGAAATCTGGTTTCACCTTGGCAAGACCTTCGGCATAAGCGAGGCCGATAACAATGAAACTGTTGCCGGTATTGACCAAAACCGGTGGGATCTCCTGATCAAGTTGATGTCTGCTGATCCCAAGGGAGTTCAGTACATCGTCGATGCTTACACCCTTTTCCGCCCATTCCTCTGGTATCGCGTATTTTGGGGCCAGTTGTTCCATATAGGCGGCACCTTCTTTCATGAGTATGCGCCTCGGCCCATCAACCGTCTCCTTCGAGGTGTTGGGATTGGGAATCCGGCCTAGCGCATCAAGGCGCGAGAAGGCGGCGATTGTTGCGTGACCGCAATGAGCAATGCGCCGGTTTGGTGTGAAGAAATCAAGTTTGAAGCCTTCAGTCTCAGACCGAGAGACAAAGGCCGTTTCGGACAATCCAACCCTTGCCGCAACGGCTTGCATATCCTGTTCGCTCAATTCATCAGCGTCCAGGACGACGCCTGCGGGATTTCCTCCGGCGCCACCGTCGACAAAGCCGTGTACGATTTCCACTGTTACCTCTACGGCAGTATTTGTTTGCGTATTCATTGACTTACTCCATGCGTGAGGTCGCACCTTTGAGCGCGGTGCGGCCAGTTCCACGTCAGTTGCTAGCGGTGGTGATGCGGTTCAGAAAGGCGGTCATCTGCGCCGCAATCTCGGGCCCGTACTCTTCGAGTGCAAAGTGTCCCGTATCGAGCAGATGAAACTCGAGATCATTCAGATCGCGTTGATAGGGATAGGCGCCTTCGACCGGAAAGATGTGATCATTTTTGCCCCACATCAGCAGCGTCGGGGGTTGATGTTCGCGAAACAGCGCTTGCCATTTTGGGTACTCGGCAACGTTGGTGCCGTAATCCAGAAAGAGTTCAAGTTGCACCTCTTGATTGCCATCGCGGTCAAGCAGGTATTGGACGTGCCAATAGTTATCCGGGCTGATCAACTCGGGTTTTTGAACTCCGTGGGTGAACTGCCATTTGGTGGCATCTAGAGTGAGGAATCCACGAAGCTGGTCGCCATTCTCTTGCGATGGCTCGGCCCAATAGGCTTTGATGGGATCCCAGAACTCGCGCAGCCCTTCTTCATAAGCATTCCCGTTTTGAATGATAAAGCCAGTGACCCGTTCGGGTTGTTCCGCAAACATACGGAAACCAACCGGGGCACCGTAATCCATCAGATAGACCGCGTATTGATCGATACCTTTCCGGTCGAGCAGCGCCGTCATCATTCCAGAGATATTTGCGAAAGAATACTCGAAGTTTTCGGCCATCGGCATGTCCGACGCGCCAAATCCGGGGAAATCGGGCGCGATCACGTGGTAGTTCTTGGCCAGTTCCGGGATAAGGTTACGGAACATATGCGAGGAAGTCGGAAAGCCATGAAGCAGCAGGACGGTGGGCCTGCTCGGATCTCCGGCCTCACGATAAGCGATACTGACTTCGTCGATTTGTTCGGTGCGGAAATAGACGGCCCACATGGCCTCAATTCCGGTCCCTGCTGCGATTGCAGGAGCTGGTGCAATTGGTGCAGCGATTGAAAGCGCGAGAATGCTGGCGCTCAGGATGGATTTCAAATTGCGCGACATGGGTATTTCCTTTCATTGGGTTACGGGGGGCGCGTCTGAACACGCCAGGATTGACACGGGTCAGTTTTGCTGTCCGAGCGACGCTTCGAGCCTTGCGTTTCGTGCTTTCAGCGCTGCCAGCTCAGTGCGAAACGGGGCCAGATAATCTTCAAACTCTTCAAAGGTCAGGCGTTGGGGGATGTGCTGCGGGCAGTTCCAGTCCATCGCTTCAAGCTTGATCACAACCGCCCGCTCCGGGTCAGCGCGATAGTCCGGCGCTCTCAGGCGCTGCATCAAGGCCGGATCGTCCTCGGCACCAATGATCATCGCCCGACCCCAGATCTTGAGACGCTTCTGATTGGGGTAGTCCATCAGGATCAGCGAGATGCGGTCATTGCCCAGCAGATTCCCAGTGCTGAGATACTGCCGGTTGCCGCGGAAATCGGCATAGGCAAGTGTCCGTTCATCCAACACTTTCAGAAAACCCGTTGGACCGCCGCGGAATTGCACATAAGGCCAGCCGGTTTCTGAGACCGTGGCCTGATAGAAGCCGTCCCTTTGCGCGATGAAGCTGGCCTCAATCGGGCTGATCAGGTCCTCGTGACGGGTGCCTTCCAGAAACTTCGCGTAGCCGTTCGCTGAACCATTTTTGGCCTGCGTTTCGCGCACGGAAGGCGTGAAGCTGATCTCTGCAAAGGGTCGTGCCATTGAATTCTCCATCTCGGTCTGGGCGATGCCCTGGGACTGAGGTGAAGTTAATCAGAGCTTCTATGTTGCGGAATTCAGATACTTGGCAATATATTATTCCAAAAAGTGGAATAATGCTGTGGACCGATTTCACGCGCTAAACGTCTTTGTGAAGGTGGCCGAGTTGAAAGGTTTTGCCGCGGCGGCCCGCCACCTCAACATGTCACCGCCAACAGTGACCCGAATGGTTTCCATGCTTGAGGACAGCCTGGGGATCCGTCTTTTTGTGCGCACCACGCGCTCGGTGATGCTGACTGATAGTGGACAAAGGTTTTTTGAGGATGCCAGACGTATTTTGGCTGATCTTGAAGAGGCCGAGCGCGCCGCTTTCGGTTCCTATGCCGAACCCACCGGGGAACTAAGTGTCACCGCATCGGTCTTGTTTGGTCGTATGTTCATCACTCCGCTTCTGGGCGAATTTCTGGATCTTTATCCGAAGCTATCGGCACGCACGCTTTATGTGGACCGCGTAGTAAATCTGATTGATGAGGGTCTCGACGTTGGTATCAGAATTGGCAACCTCGCTGATTCCAGTTTGATGGCCGTTAGGTGCGGTGCGGTAAATCAAATACTATTTGCGTCGCCATCTTACCTTGAATCGCATGGCAAACCTGAAACTCCGGATGATTTGTCCTGCCACGCCATCATTAATTCTACTGCCCTGAATGCATCCGGCCAATGGCATTTTCAAAGCGGTAGAAAGAGCATAACCAAACGAGTGAACCCACGCATCAGCATGAATACTAATGACGCCGTGATTGAGTTGGCGTTGCAAGGTCATGGGATCGGACGGCTTTTGTCGTATCAGGTGGCACCCTACATTGCAGATGGGCGGCTCAAGACTGTCATGAAGTCATATGAGCCACCCGAGGTTCCCATCCATCTTGTGCATCAAGAGGGTCGAACCGTGTCTGCGAAGGTACGCGCTTTTGTTGATTTTGCGGTCGAACGTCTCAAATCGGATTCCCTTATTGGCCAGAACCAAACTCAGGCCTAAGCGCAAGACCAACAATTAGGCAAAATCGCGCTATTCAGCCGCCGCCGCGGATGAGGCGGTCCATGCATTTGGGACAAACGCATCATCCAAAGCCGTTTCCGCCACATGGTTCGTATAGTTCGACAGGATTTTCAACGCTGTGCCAAGGATGACTTCCAGCATGGTCTGGCGGGTATAGCCAGCCGTCAGAAACGCCTCGACCTGTGCGTCGCTGGGCCAGCCACGGCTTTCGTTATCACGATGACGAATTTGCGCAGTGCTTCCAATTTGGGGTCGGCGATAGGGCTGCCATCGCGTAACGCTGCGATCACGTCTTCGGGGACACCGGCCATCTGTGAAAGAGTGGTATGGGCGGCCATGCAGTACTTGCACCCGTTCAACCGGTTGTTAGTCATAAGGATGATCTGGCGCTCAGTCTCTGACAGGCTGGTCTTTCCAAAGATGTTGGAAAGTGTCGTATAGCCTTCCAATATTGCGGGCGCTTCGGCCATGGCCGCATAAAGGTTGGGCACAAAACCATATCCTTTCAGCGATGCTTCCAGAATTGGTTTCGCGGCATCAGGGGCTGAGGCGATTGTATAGGTCTCAAAATCAGTCATGTCTGGTTTCCTTTGGGAAGAGTTTTCGACGCACGAAAATTGTCATTGCGGACAGGGCGTCTTGGAGAAATGCCGGCCTTTTGGGGAGGGGAGAGGCAGCGGTGGCTCCGACCGGCAAAAGCCACCAAATTCCTCGATCAAAGGCTGCCGACAGGCGTGTGGTGGATGTCTGCCCACTTGGCATGGGCGCCTTGGATCACGGTCTCTTTGTCCTCAAGGTACTTCTTGAAGATGTCCTCATTCACAAAGAGATAGAGCTTGTTGTCCACGATATCGGCATACCGAACATCGCCATCAAGCTTCTTGCCTACATAGACGCCAAAGGCGCAGAACCCGCCGAATTGAGGCAGATGTGCCGTCGGATCCGCCTCGAATGTGGCTTGCGCTGCCTGCGACGCAAAATAGTAGTCCACTCCATCATGGGCCGATGTAAAAGTGGCGTTGCCCATTTCGGGTTTTTCGGCTTCAAACATCGATACAGGATCGACGCCATGCATGCCGAGGGGCTGCCCGGTCAAGGTAAGACTGTTCGAAACGTTGTATTCATCGTCAGCCAATGCCGCCGCCGCCAGGGCGAGCGTCAACGCTGTTGTAAGTGCGGCAAATGTAAAGATGCGTGTCATGATATGTCCTTTCAGGATGTCAGGATCAAATTTGAAGATCGATTTGGGTCAGGCCGATTGGCCAATGCGCTCAACCGCGTCGTCGGTCCACCAGACGCCGTTGGCGACCATTCGGAAGTTGATTATGGCGGCGAGATACCCGTCACCTTCAGGCACCTTGGCCCCGGCTGTGGCATCGCGAACGACAGCGACTTCGTAGCCCAGCTCCAGCAGCTCGTAGAGATGCGCCTGCGTACACAGGTTCGCCGACATCCCCGCGAGGATCACCTTGTCGATCTTGCGTTTACGCAATTGCAGGTTCAGGTCATTCTGAGCAGGGCTGTAAACCTTGTGTGGCGAGCAAATGATGGTTTCGCCATCCTCGATGTACTTCTTGTATTGCGGCATCCAGTCGGCACCTGAGCCCTCGAAGTTGTCCAAATTGAGCGGTCCCAGGCGGTCAAACATGCCGATGCTGTGCATCGTGGCTTCCAGAGTGCCCTCGAACTCCCACTTGTGGTCATGCGGGTAGTAATAGTGGGGCGAGATGAAGACCGGCATCCCCGCAGCCTTGGCGGCAATGAAAAGCCGTTCGATATTGTCGACCGTGCCCTGTTCGGTCACGCTTTCGCCAACGACACCCCACGTCACACCGTCCTCTGACAAAAAATCAATCTGGGGGTCGGTCACCACAAGCGCAGTACGCCCCGGCTCAATGGTCATGTCGATTTGGGGAAGGCCTGGATTTTCCGGGTCAGCATAGTAGGCGCGTGCTTCGTCGGTCGCGGCAAGGGCCTGCCCGCCAGCCACTATTGTTGTACCTGCCGCGGCCGCACCGGCGGCTTGTTGCAAGAGTCGCCGGCGCGCCATATCAACGCGTTCGGGCGTGACTTCGCAAGCGCAGCTTGCTCTATGTTTGTGGTCATGATTGCTCATTGCAAATTTCCTTTGTCTGAGAGGGGCAAATGGGTTTGCTTTACTCGGGAGCGCCCCAGGTGGATCTGACAAAGAAGAAGTTAGGCGCCACATCGATTGAGGTATCGGCCCGCCCTGCCAAGGTTTTGGCCGAACCTGCCATGTGGTCTTGAGGTGTGTGCCTAGTCGGAGGTCGCCTGCTGCCTGAATCGTGCCGGAGCCTGGCCAACCCAGCGCTTGAAGGCGCGGCTGAACGTGCTCTGTTCCGAAAACCCGGTCATAAAGGCGATCTCGGCTATGGAAGCCTTACCGTCACGGAGCAGGTCACGAGCGAGTGCAACTTGTGCCTGACCAAGAACGTCGCGATAGGTCAGCCCTTCTTCGGCCAACCTGCGGTAAAGAGTGCGCTCGCTCATTCCCATCTCTTGGGCGACATGCGCCGCCTGCGGTGCGCCGTTACTTAGGGCTGGCGTAAGCCGGTGGACAATTGCTTGGCTCAGTGAGGTGTCGTCATCGCGAGAGTTGAACTCCTCATCCAGGTGCTTCGTCATGAAATCTGACAAGCCCGGATCGCCAAGACGATTTTCGCTTTCCAGCATAGCAGGGCGCATAGCAATGGCGTTGTGGGCGCTCCCAAATCGAACCGGGCACCCGAAATATTCGGCGTAATGTTCTGGCTCTTGTCTGCATGCATGCTGAAACGTGACATATGCGAGCGACAACCCATCACCCACAAACCGATGCATGTTCCTCGCAAAGGCCGCAAGCGCGCATTCGTTGCGCAGCTCCAAGGCGGCGCGATGTGGTGTTTGTCCTTCAAAAATCCAAAGAACCGGGTCGCCGGTTTCATCAAGTTTGTAAACTGCGGTGTCCGTGACGAGACGAAAATAGCGCTCGATCCGTTGCAATGATTGCCGCAAGGTCGGAGCTGTCTTAACGGCCAAGCCAAGTACGCCGAGATCATCGGTCGCAATCGCGTTTGCATAGGCCTCAACCAACGCGGCCTCGTCCGCTTGTTGCGCACGAATCCAATCTATCAAATCGAAATACGCATCATCCGCCAATTGGCCGTCTTGAGCTTCTGGTAAACGCAGCACGACAGCGCCATTCGAAATCAGGGCGCCATCGTCGTTCAGCGTCATCCCGGCGGCGTTGGCCATCGCGCGAGCGAATGCGTAAGTTACACTTGCCATACAGTGAGATTAGCACTGGAAAGCTCTTTCACACCAGATCGTCCAACCCTGTGATAGGTATAATAAATAAAGACAGCCTCGATCTTCGGGCGCTTGAGGATAAATGCGCCAAACTGATAAAACTCGTCATCAGGTTTTCTGAACGGTATCGTCCGAAAGCGTGCGGAAGCATGCAGTCATAGAGGTCATGATAGATGGGCGAAATTTTTATATCTGTGCTGCTGCCGCTCGCAGTTGTTGTCATCATGTTCTGCCTTGGCCTCGGACTCACGGCGGCCGACTTTCAACGCATCGGACGACGTCCACGTGCCTTTTGCGTCGGGGCTCTCAACCAGATCATTTTGCTGCCTTGCATCGCTTTGATGGTGATCTTTATCTTTGGGATTTCCGCCGAGACAGCCGTTGGTATTATGATTTTAGCGGCCTGTCCGGGCGGGGCGATCAGTAACATCGTAACCAAGCTTTCGAATTGGGATGTTGCTTTGTCCGTTACTCTTACAGCAGTCTTCAGTCTGACTTGTGTCGTTACCGTACCGCTTATCCTGGGGTTTTCGATGCAGATGTTCATGGGGGCAACTGCGCCCGCTATCGACATCTCTTCGACGGCTTTAGCAATGTTTTTTTTAACAGCTTCTCCAATCCTAGTCGGGGTGACCGCGCGGTCATTGGCGCCGCGGATTGTAGCCGCTGTCGAACCAGTCTTTAGCAAGGTCTCTATGCTACTTTTTGCACTGGTCATTGGAGGCGCGATCATTTCAAACTGGGTGGTGGTCGCGGATAACTACCTTAGGATTGGACCCGCACTATTTGTTGCAGGTGCGTCACTCACGTTTATTGGCATCATGAGTTCAGGGATGCTCGGATGCACAGACATCGAGGCGAAGACGATTTCAATTGAGACCGGCGTTCAAAACGGAGCTTTGGGAATCGCAATTGCCACTTTGCTGTTGCCTAACACCAATGGGTTAAGCGAATATGCCATCCCATCCGCAATTTATAGCGTGGTCTGGATCGTAACAATGTTGCCTGTCTTCGCTTTCCTTGCGCGAAGAAGCCCAATTTCATGATCCTGACGCCTATTTGCTAGCTCTGGTTATGCGCTGAGCCAAGCCCCTTTGTTTCCATACCAGAGCGCCGTCTGGTCAAAGAGCGATCAAGGAGCTCCAAACCGGACATTCGCCCTAGAGTGTGCAGTTTCGTAGAGCGCAACAAACCTGCCGTTCAACGGCCTCGCGTCAATGCGAGCAAGGTAACTTGAAGCCGTCACTGCTCTGAACGGCTAATCAGCTTAGCACTGACCTTCAATATCCCGAGCCGACTATTCGTCTTTCGGACTGAACGACCTCTTCCAGCTCGATCTTGGCCGAACGATATGGCTTCAAACTAGGCTTCGACTACAACTTTAACGCCCAGTGGTCCGATAACAGCTTTGGTGAAACTGATGCCGTAGGTGGTATCTTCAGAGCCTTCTTTTCTTGGGATTTGTTGAACCGGTCGAATCCATCACGAAAAGGTACTTTGGATTTCAGAATTGAGAACCGCCACAAAATAGGAAGCGAATTGTCGCCCGAAGCACTTGTGCTGAATTTCGGGTGGGTAGGAACAACTGCGCCGGACTGGTCTGACCAGCAATGGGGTATCACCGTCTTAAAATGGCGACAAAGATTAGACGCTGGGAATACTCCGATTGAGGTAAGCGTCGGATACATGAGTGCCTTCTCGCAGTTCGACATTACGCCATACTCCGACAACCTTACGTCGTTTCAGAACAACAGTATTATCTTGAACCCTACTATTGGCTATCCGTCGACCGGTTCGTTCGGAATCTCGGGGTACATCGGCATTCCTCGCACCAACTTCTATGTTTTGGGCATGGTTATGGATGCCAATGGGCAATACGATAGCTTGAGCTTTGATACTCTTGGTGATGGCGAATACTTCAAAGCTCTTGAGTTTGGTTGGACCGATCAAAGCGTGTCCGATGCTTCGTTTTTGTTCAACAATGTTCACGTAGCTCTTTGGCACACCGACGATGACAATTACGGTGTGGGCCTAACAGGCAGCTATACGTTCGAAAATTCGCGCATTGGAACTTTTGCCCGACTTGCATGGGCAAACGAAGATGCCAGCACACCGTACCAAAGATACGCGGCCGCTGGTATTACGAAGGGCGTTTTCCGCGCGAGTGAAGTGGGACTTGGAGCTAGTTGGGGTCGTCCACCGAATTCAGATGAAGACCAAGTCGCAGTCGAAGCTTTCTA